>DAOUXC010000078.1 GCA_030666795.1 Desulfobacteraceae bacterium | reverse complement strand
GTCGAAATTTTATTTGTTTGATGCGGGTGTTTACTACCATTTGCGCCCCAGGGGACCGCTTGACAGTCCCGATGAAATTGGTGGGATGGCCCTGGAAGGCCTTGTTTTACAGCATCTTAAAGCCTGGTGCGATTACTCGGACAGTCAGGTGGACTGTTATTTCTGGCGATCCCGGGGCGGCTCCGAGGTTGATTTCGTATTGTATGGAGAGCATCAGTTCCATGCGGTGGAAGTTAAAAACGCAAAACAAGTTCACCCCAAAAGCCTGAGATCACTTAAAACGTTCATGAGCGACTACCCGGAAGCCAATGCGATGTTGTTATATCGAGGACCGGAGAAACTCTTGGTTGATGGAATTTCCTGTTGGCCGGTTGAAGATTTTCTCCTTCAACTCAAACCGAACCACTGGCCATAGATAGTGGAGGGGGACGTACTTTCCAAAACAACGTGCGAAAATATGGATCTATTATTTTAAAAATGCTATAAGGGTATCCTCGTTTACTTTACCCTTTACGTCCCCCTTTACTAATACATAATTATGGCACTTCTTTTCTCTTATTTAGCTTTGGCTCTGGTTGTATCTTTCATATGTTCAATTGCTGAAGCTGTCATTCTGTCAGTTTCAGCGCCATTCATCAAAATGAAAGAGACTGAAGGAAAAAAATCGGTAAGATATCTTAAAAATCTAAAGAATAAAATCGACCGACCTCTATCAGCAATATTAACCATTAATACTGTGGCGCATACTATCGGGGCAGCTGGAGTTGGCGCTCAGGCAGTTGCCGTTTTTGGCGAGATATATTTTGGAGTAATCTCTGCCATTCTTACTATTTTAATCTTGTTTTTTTCAGAAATTATTCCCAAAACAATAGGAGCTGTCTTCTGGAGGAAATTGGCCTTACCCTCGGCTATTGTAATAATAGGGATGATTTACATTTCTTATCCACTGGTGGTTATATCTGAATTTGTAACGAAAATTATTTCAAAGAAAAAAGAATCTCATACAATGAGCAGGGAAGAAGTTGTTGCATTAGCTCAATTAGGTACAAAATCCGGCGTTTTAAAAGAAAGCGAAAGTAAGATTATTGATAATTTAATAAAACTCAAGACTCATAATGTACGAGATATCATGACGCCTCGAACTGTTGTCGTATCTGCACCTGAAGAAATTTCTCTTGATGATTTTATTAAACAAAAAAAATACCTGCAATATTCAAGAATCCCGGTTTATTCAGAAAATAATGATAATGTGACAGGATATATTCTTAAATCCGATGTGCTGGAAAAACTGGCTAAAGGGAGTCGCAGTCAAAAACTGAAAGATTTAAAGCGTTCTATAATAGTTTTTTACGAAAATTTTTCTATTCCAAAACTATTGGAAGAATTACTTTTGAAAAAGGAACATATGGCTTTGATTATTGATGAATATGGTGGAATGCAAGGTTTGGCTACCATGGAAGATATCATTGAGACAATACTTGGATTAGAAATTATGGATGAAAAAGATATTGAGATCAATATGCAGGAATTGGCGAAGAAAAAATGGGAAATTCGCAAAAAAAAGCTGCATATAAAGAAGGACTGAAACTTAAATCCATCATGGCAAAACAAAAGTCTATGTACGTGTGCCAGGCCTGCGGGTACCAGACCCTGAAATGGATGGGGAAGTGCCCTGACTGCGGCCAGTGGAACAGCATGGTTGAGGAAACAGCAACTCCTGAAAGAAAAGAAAAAAGATCCTCATCCATGAGTGAACCCCAGGCCATCGACAATATCTCCCTTGCCCCTGAGATGAGGTTGAAAACGGATATTTCAGAGTTTGACCGTACCTTAGGGGGCGGGGTGGTCCCCGGGTCCCTGATACTGATCGGAGGTGACCCCGGAATAGGAAAATCCACGCTTATTCTCCAGGTCCTGGACAGATTGGCCGGCAATGGTTGCCGCGCCCTCTATATTTCCGGGGAAGAATCGCCGCAGCAGATCAAGTTAAGGGCAGAAAGGTTATCGGTCCACGCGGACGACTTATTCGTCATCGCGGGAACCTGCGTTGAAGATCTCTTTGAAGAGTTGAAAATACTCAAACCGAATCTCGTGGCAGTAGACTCCATCCAGACCGTCTATACGGATGCCATTGCGTCGGCCCCCGGAAGTGTCGGACAGGTAAGAGAGGTCGCGTCCCAGTTGATGACCTTTGCCAAGCAGTCCGGTATTCCGGTCTTTCTTATCGGTCATGTAACCAAAGAGGGGGCCATTGCCGGGCCAAAGGTCCTGGAGCATTTAGTGGATACTGTGCTCTATTTCGAGGGAGACAGGGGGCATGTATTCAGGATACTGAGGGCCGTCAAGAACCGTTACGGGTCCACCAATGAAATCGGCGTCTTTGAGATGAAGGACTCGGGCCTGGCCGAAGTCGGCAATCCATCCAGCATTTTTCTCGAACAAAGACCCCTGGACGCCCCCGGTTCCGTGGTCATCCCCTGCCTCGAGGGAACAAGACCGGTACTTGTGGAAATCCAGGCACTGGTCGGCCCGAGCCCCCTGGGCATGCCGAGAAGAACGGCCGTGGGCGTGGACCATAACCGGATTTCCCTTTTAGTGGCGGTTCTGGCCAAAAGGATGGATATGCAGCTTGCGGACCAGGATATCTTTGTGAATGTGGCGGGGGGATTAAAGGTAGAAGAACCGGCAGCGGATCTGGGTATTGTCTCTGCTATGATGTCCAGTTTCCTGGAAAGACCCGTTGACAGAAAAACAGTCGTGTTTGGAGAAGTCGGCCTGGCCGGTGAGGTCCGCGGGGTGAGCCAGCCGGAACTGAGGATAATGGAGGCAAAAAAACTGGGTTTTTCACGATGCCTCCTTTCCCGAAGCAATTTAGAGGGAATAAGAACACCGCGGGGAATGAAACTGGCCGGTGTTGAGTCGGTTCAGGAGTTGTATGAGATGCTGTTTACGTGAAATCAGAATAATTCAGGTTGTCAGGTTCAAGGTTCACGGTTAATCGCTTTGCAATTTTCTTAATATCTCCTCTGCAACAAATAATTCGCTCCAGATTTGTGTGCAATAGCACCTAGCGTTCTTCAACAACTGGATGAACTCCGTGTTTGGTTTAAATTGAACCTGTCTTTCATCAATCCAACCCCTGGCCCAGACCTGGTTTAAGAGTACTTTTCATAGATCCCTGGGCATCGTGTTCAAAAGAACCGTTTTAAAGCGCACGTTACGTCGCTCCAGGGCGGGCTTGAACCGTGTCGAAGATCCCGCTGGGCGGGGAACCTCTGAACTTTGAACCTGAGCAGTTACAAATCTGATAAAATTTTCAATGCAGCGGCTTTTGCGGTTTCATATGCGGCCCGGCCTTTGTTTAACTTATTGGGGCCGACGGGCGGGGCATCGGTTTTTACCTCAATGACCTCCACGCCCCGCGTGTCCAGCATTTCCAACTGCCTCTCATATGCCTCCTGCCGCGCAATATTGACGGCCAGGTACTGGACATGCCAGGGGCTCATTCTCTTTTCCAAAAAACCTTCCCCGTTTTTGCCCACATTCCCGGACGCAATAAAATGAATAATGATCTTGTCAAGATCAACGAGGTCCGCAAGCGCCTTCAGGGGGGCCTTATCAACGACCCCGCCATCCACATACAGGGACCCGTCGATCTCTACCGGTTTAAAGAGCATGGGAACCGCGCCTGATGCCTGAATTGCCTTTATTAAATTACCCCGGGTAAATACGGTCCCCTTCTTTTTAGTCAGGTTGGTGGCTGCTATGGCCAAAGGTGTTTCACAGTCTTCGAAACGTCTTGCGGGAATCCTCTCCAGGAGCCGCGCGAAGCCCTCTCCTTTCAGATAGCCTGAATAACCCCTGAAAAACTTCGTGGCCTTTTTTAATATGACATGCCACGGATCAGGATCCCAGAAGGCCTCCTTTCTCACGGAAAACAGCATTTCCCTGATTGCATGATCATCCATTCCCGATGCCGCCATTGCCGCCACAATGGCCCCCGAACTGGAACCGGCATAAGCAACGGGCGCAATTTCAAGTTCCCGGATCGCGGCTAAAAATCCGGCATGGGCAAAGAACCCGAAAAAACCGGAAGAAAAGACCACGCCCACAGCACTTGTCTGTTTTTCCCCCTGCGGAATATTTCTATATTTAGTCATATCTCTGGAGTATCGCAGCCTTTGGGCATTGAAAATTCCAAATATTAAACAGGAAAAAGATGAACGTCGAACATCGAACGCTCAACATCGAACATCGAATGTGGGTGTCGCTTCGGGCTTCGCCTGCGGCTACGACCCGACAGGTCGCTCCGCTTTTTAAATAAAATTGTAATGCCCAAGGCGTACCCTAATTCGACGTTGGACGTTCGATGTTCAATGTTGGACGTTCTGGCCTTACCCCTTTACTCCCTCCATTTTACCACATCTTTCAATGGTACTCTTTCCGATCTCGTCTTATTAATGGGATCGTCCGGGTCCCCGTAACCTACCGCCATCCCTATGACCACCTGCTTCTCCTCCGGGATGTTCAGTTCTTCCCTTATGGCATCATCAAATGCCGTGATCAGGCCGATGGGGCAGGTCCCCAACCCGAGGCCATGCGCAGCCAATACAAGATAACCCACCACGATCCCGATATCCGCCAGCCGAATGCTTGAAAATACCTCGTCAATGGTGATGATAATTGCAGAGGGTGCCCCGTAAAAATTGCAACTTCCCTCATTTATAAAGTCCTGAAAGGGGGTGTTCTCGGGAAGACCCGGAAGCGTAACATTGAGAAGGCCCCTCTGTCTCTCAATAAAATGTTCAGGCAAGGGTCTGTTGGCGCCCGGCCCGCAGGAGACATTCATTTCCCTCATCCGCTTTACCAAAAGCCTGCTCAACCGTTTTTTTTCTTCGCCCGATACCACGGTTATCTCCCAGGGCTGCAGGTTGATTGCGGACGGGGCCTGCGTGGCAAGCCCAAAAAGTTTTTCCAGTGTTTCCCTGTCCACGGGTTTGTCAAGAAAGGCCCGTGAACTCCTTCTTTCTTCCATTGCCTTTAAAAGGTCCATGAGTTACCTCCGAATATGAAAATCCAAATATCAAACAGGAAAAAGATGAACGTCGAACATCGACCGCTCAACATCGAACATCGAATGCGGGTGTCGCTTCGCTCCGCTTTTTTAACAAAATTGAAACGCCGAAGGCGTACCCCAATTCAACGTTGGACGTTCGATGTTCGATGTTGGACGTTCGTTTTTTAATCCGGTTTTGGTCATTGAATATTGGAATTTGAGATTTGTTTGTAATTTGGTGCTTGGAATTTGTACTTTTATACACAAAAATCCAAGGCAACGCCATATAGCTCTGACCCCGCCCACCGAAGATCACGCCTGGCGGGGAACCCCTGAACATTGAACCTAAGCAGTTACCTTATTTTAAATGCCCACCCACCATATCCCCAACCCGCCGGGAAATGGCCAGGCTTGAAGTCAGCCCGGGGCTGTCAATCCCCAAAAGGTTAATGAAACGAGGACTAACGGAATCGGCCTCAATGACAAAATCAGGATATCCTTTGAGCCGTGACTGCATCCCTGCCTGATGCCACATAAGGTCTTCCTTCTTCAGGCCCGGGAAAAACGGATTAACCCTTTCCGCAAAAATCTTTGCAGGAGACGGGGGACCGGACCATTCATCTCTATCACTCACAGGAACCAGTCTGGGTCCAACAGTCACGGTCGATCCCGGAGCAGGTCGGGCCGAGTTGTCCCCAAAGGTGGGCGTTAGATGGACGCCCACCGTGAAATGACTGCCATGGGAAGTAATAACGGCTTCGGGCGCGGGATAGACATTCATTCCGGAAAGCCCCAGTTCAGGACGCTTATGTGCGTAAAACTTGTAGCTTTCCCCTCTCACGGCATCAAGTTCATACGGGGAATCGGGGTTTATCAGCCGGGCCATCCGGTCGGCTTCTACACCCGCTGCATTAACGACCACCCTTGCCTTAACCCGGTCCATGTGACCGTCACGGTAGCGAATAATTAACCTGATGAAATCGCCTTCCGCTTCAAGCCCGACCACCTCGGTATCGGTCATGAACCGGACACCTGCCCGTGATGCCAGGGCGTGAAACCTGTAGACCAGCGCAGTAGGCTCCACAATACCGGTTGTCGGTACGAACAGGGCTGACAGGGCAATGACATTCGGCTCCAGTTCCCTTACTTTTGAGCCGGTAATTTTTTTTACGCCCGGCACACGGTTTTTTTCGGCCCGATCCAGATAGAGATCCAGGACGTCATCTTCTTCTTTGCTGACGGCAACCACAAGCTTTCCGGTTTTCAAGGCGGGTACCTCATGGCGCCCGCAAAAATCATAAAGCAACCGGTTTCCCGTAACACACATGGCCGCCTTTTGAGAGCGTGTCTCCCGGTCATAGTAAATGCCTGAATGAATCACGCCCGAATTCCGGCTGGACTGGTTCTCCCCCTTTGTGATCCCGGGATTTTTTTCAAAGAGAAAGACATCATTATAATGCCCGGAAAGCTCCCGGGCCACGGCACAACCCACGACCCCGCCGCCAATAATGGCTATTTCGACTTCATTTGCCAAGAAAATTCCTCATCAAAAAGTAGTATAGCCGCAAAAAGGCACAAAATACGCAAAAGTGAAAACCCTGGCCCAGCCTACGGTACCGGGGGGAGGAATAGGCTCCGCATTCCACGGGGCAGGCCGACAAAATCCCCCTCAATCCCCCTTTACAAAAGGGGGAAGTAAAAGTCCTCCCCTTTCTTAAAGGGGAGTTAGAGCGTATTTTTTGCCTGATTATCTCTCAATTTCAATAAGATGAACATGAGCTTCAGGGAAATGACAGGACCAGGATCCTGTAACCTCTCTGGGACAAGAATACGGCGATTTCACGGGGCAGGCTTAGTGGGGTAGCAAGGACTGGGTTTCCGTCTTTATCGGAAAAGACGGTTCCGGGCAGGGACAGCCTGATATTTTTTGAATCGTCTCTTTTGGCTGCCGTGAAGTCATGCGGCCCGGGATCAAATGGAACACCAATAAACTCAAGCATCTTTGAAACAATGGTCAAAGAATTTTTTTCGCCGGCAAGAGACAGGACTGAAAACCGGTGTTCCCTGAGAAAGGAGGTAACCTCCGGCCCTAAGTCCGTCAAGGCAATAATGGCATCACTTCCCTTGACCTTCAGGAAAAAATCGGCAGTAACAATGAGTTTAAAATCCGCCTTCTGGCTCTGATACACGGGAATTTTCACCCCGGTTGAGAAAGTCCGGCCGCTAAGGTCCAGCAATGATTTTATCAATGCCGAGGGGTTTCCGCCATCAGATAACGTTTCCGCCTCGTTCGCAGCTTCTTTAATGTCACCCTGTCCCGGGGGATAATCTATGACTTTTACCCCCAAACCCTTCAAATAATCCTTTATAATCCCGGAATTTTGAAATGCCGGTTTCGCTGTCAGATTGACGACGACAAATTTAGCCTCGCTATCCGATCCGGCCTGGGACAGCCTTATAATCCAGTCCCCCGCAATCTGAAGACCGATATCTCCTTTAAGCCCTAATGTTTCCCCCCTCTTGAAAACCTTAGGATAATCGCAAATCCTGATAATCTTATCCAGGGCCGACCTCAAATCTTCATCTTCGGCAATATGTGCGACCCTGTAATTTCCCCAACTGGACCCGATAAGTTTTTCCATCCTCTCGGGGACTTTATTGTTCAGATCGAGGATTACCCTCAGGCCATTTCGAAGATTAATAATAGGAAAGGATTTTGCCTCGAGATCTATCTGACCCCCCGATTTCAAGGGGATGAAATGCCTGCCGGTTTGGACCCACTCCTCTCCGATTTCAGTAAATATCATGGCCAGATCGTGACCTACAGGGCTTGGCTTCCGGCTTTTACTTACAGCTTTATCTTGGCCCTTAACTTCAAGTTTTTCGGAAACTTTTGGCACAATGGGTTTTCTGACAATCTCGGGAGAGTAGATGGGCAGTTTGATGATCTGACCCGGGTATATCAAATTAGGGTCTTTGATAGAAGGATTCAATTTTTTAACAAGTTCGAGATACTCCTTGTACATATCCTTCGGGGGAATGTCGTACCTGCCCTTGGCAAGCATTGAAAGACTATCGCCGGGTTTGACAGAATAATTTTCAAGATTCAGGTCTTTCAGGGCCGCGACCGGGACAACTTTTTCGGGAGAAGAAGGTGCGGGTGCAAGTCCGCCTGCAATCGGCGCAATTTTAAGGGGAATAATGATCTTCTCCCCCGGGTGGACCAGATCGAGGTTCTGGAAAGATTTGTTCAGTTTTTTGAGTACAGAGAGCAGTTCAGGCAGATTCCTGTCTTTGAGCAGGCCTTTTTCTCTTAAGATCTTCCATACCCACTCACCCTTTTGTATGGTAAGGGTCTCTGTGAGGACTTTCCTATCATCAACCTTATGCATATCCTTTTCTATTTCCGCGGTCTTTTCCAGGGATATGTCATAGGTTTTTTCTTCCTCCTGGGCCAGTGAAGCTCCCGGGCAGAAAAAAACCAGCAAAAGGCCGAAAAAGGCCGAATGGATAAATGTGAAAATGGTTGATTTCATACAACGCCTGTTTCTTGAAGAAATTTTCATACGAATAAATCGGGCGATCTTAGCCCGCATATCGAGTCTTATAACCACCTAATATTACTGAAAGTCGTTTTTTATTTTCCGTGTTTTGCGCCTTTTTTTGGCTATTTTAATAATAGAGATTTAACTTCCATATTGTCAATATCATTTTTTTATACATTTTGCACTATATATTGAGATTTTTTATCCTATCTCATACAGCATGTGGTATTTTCCCTTTACATACCCCCGATAATTTGATAATATACCCGAAAATTGAGGTAACGGAGGAAGCCATGAAGATCAAAAAGCTTTCCATCCATGGATTCAAGTCTTTTATGGACAAGCTTGATATCACCTTCCCCGGGGGAATCAGCGGGGTTGTAGGGCCGAATGGATGTGGAAAAAGCAATATAGTCGATGCAATCAGATGGTGCATGGGGGAACAAAGCCCTAAGCAGTTAAGGGGCCGGCGCATGGAAGATATCATATTCAGCGGTGCCGGGAATGACAAACCCATGGGCATGGCAGAGGTTTCCCTCCTTTTTGAAAACGGGGACGGTTCGTTTCCCCCGGCATTCGAGCAGGATGCAGAGTTGTCGGTGACCCGGCGCCTGTACAGATCGGGAGAAAGCGAATACATGATCAACAAGGTCCCGTGCAGGCTAAAGGATATCCAGGAGATCTTCATGGATACCGGCCTTGGGAACAGGGCCTATTCCATTATCGGTCAGGGCCAGATCGGGACCATATTAGAACAAAAACCGGAAGAAACCAGGGTCATGCTGGAAGAGGCCGCCGGGATCACAAAATACAGGAAAAAGGTGGAGGCGTCACAGAGAAAGATAGAGCTTACGGAAGCGAATCTTCAACGCGTGGAAGACATTTTAGGGGAAGTCCAGAAACAGATGCGTTCCCTCAAGAGACAGGCGTCCAAGGCCAGACGATATAAGGCCGTTTGCGAGGAGATTCGAAATCTGGAACTCATCCTTTATGCCAATACCTATCATGAGCTAAAGGAAGACTCGGGGAACAGGCTTAAATCCACCGAGGGCCTTGTTCAACAGGAATTGGCCGAGTCCACCACCCTCTCCCAATATCACGCTCGAACAGAGACTATGAATCTGGAGCTGGAAGAAAAGGATGCGGATTTGTCAAGTTACCGGAAAAGTCATCTTGAATTGAGAGAAAAGGTCCATAAAATGGAGGCCGGCATTGAATCCCATACACGGGAAATGAGGATGCAGGAGGAGCAGGAAGACAGGCTTAAGGAAGAACAGGAAGAGATAAGAAGAAAGCTTGAAAGCCTCAAAGAGGAGAAGATAAATCTTCAAGCAAAATTGAAAAACATGGAAGAGAGGTCGCACGAAATAGAAGGGGAGACCTCCATTAAAGAAAAGCGTCTTAAGGCCAGGCAGTCCTTCCTCAGGGAAATCAAGGAAGACTATGAAAAGGCCAGGTCCGAATTGAATGACGGCGTAAACAAGGAAGTGGGATTGAATCATGAATCCGGTTATCTGAATAAAATGTTAGGTCAAATCACCGACAGCAGGTCCCGTCTGGAACAAGAGTTAAAAGACTTCAAGGATAAGATTGAAACCATAATCAATGCCTCTGAACGGAAAAGCCTGGCCAGAGAGGCCACGGCGGAGCGGCTGCGGGAAATAGAGCAGGCTATTGAACAACAGAATATGAATTCCGAAGAGCTGGAACGGATAAGAAAAGGCGTCGAATCGGAACTCAAATCGGCAGAGTCGGACCTAAACGTCTGCCAGTCGCGCCTGGCCAGCCTGCAGTCCCTTACAGAGAATTTTGAAGGTTACAAAATGGGTGTACGCACCATAATGAAGGCCCAGGACCTGGAGCCCCGCAAACAGGGCCACATCCTTGGTCTTGTGGCAGACGTCATCCAGGTTGATTCAAGATATGAACAGGCCGTTGAAGCCGTTCTTGCCGACAGATTGCAGTATGTGATAGTTGAATCTCAAGAAGACGGCAGACAGGCTATTGATTATTTAAAAACCAGAAAAAAAGGGAGAAGCAGTTTTGTTCCTATTAAGGACCTTAAAGCAAACGGAAACGGTAAGGCAGAACATGCGCAATTAAAGACTTTGCCGGACCTTGTTTCCGTGCCCGAGGCATATAAGCCTTTGATAAACGTTTTGCTGGGTGACACCGTGCTCGTGGAAAACCTTGAGCAGGCAATGTCTCTGTGGAAAAGCAATGGAACGGACCTCTGCTTCGTAACAAATGACGGGGACATGGTCGATCAAAGAGGTGTCATCAGCGGTGGAAAGCTTACTCAGAGTAGCCGTGGTCTTTTAGCCAGAAAACGAGAAATGTCGGAGTTGAAAGAAAAGTCTATTGAATACCAAAAAAATGTGGATGCTTTGAAACTCAAGTTGGAAAACTTGGTAATGGAGATAGAGGGGAACAAAACGACGGTCGAAGACCTGGCCGAGAATAAATGGACCTGCCAGGATGAAATAAACGAGTTTGATAAGATACTCTTCCGCCTGGGCCAGGAACTGGATCAGCTGGAAAATCTTTCCCAAAAGATATCACAGGACCTGGAAAGAAAGGACATAGAAGAGCGCAAGCACAAGAAAGAACTCTCAAGGATTGAAGAGGAACTTGACCTGCGAAAGGTAAGGCGAGAAAAGGAGGAGGAATACTTTCAAGAAAAGGAGATTGAGCTGAAGGAATCTGAAGAAGAGTTTGAGCGGTTTCGAGATGAATTGGCGAAGCTCGAGGCGGATTACCGTATTATCAAGGAAGGACGGCATGGCCTTATTCGTGAGATGGAAATGAAAGACGACTTTGCTGATGACTCCCTCAAGCGACTTGAGAAGATTGAAGAGGATATTTCCCGTGGAAGACTTACACGTGATGAGTGCCGGATAAGAAAAGAGACGCTCAGAGAGGAACTGGAAGTTGTCTATGATGAGCTGAAAAAATCGGAAGAGATCGTGAACCGGTTGGAGCAGGAGCGTCAGGTATTCCTGAACGACATCAGGGAGGAAGAAAGAAAGGCGGACCAGCTTCGGGAAGAGATAGAGGCCCTCAAAGAAAAAATTAACAGGGCCAAGATGGAGAATTCGGAAATACAGTTCAGGATGAATAACCTGGTAGAAATGGCCAAGGAAAAGGC
>DAOUXC010000004.1 GCA_030666795.1 Desulfobacteraceae bacterium | reverse complement strand
TCTGTCCTCTTTCCTCCGTCCCCGATTCCCCTTTTCCCCCTTTCTCCGCTTCAGCTTTGCCTCCGCCTTCCCTCCTCCGTCCTCTGTCCTTTTTCCTCCGTCCCCGTTTCCCCGTTTCTCCCACTCTCCGATTCTGCTTTGCGGTCCGCCATCTGCCTTCCGCCCTCTGCCGTCAGTCTTCTGCCGTCTGCCTTCTGTCCTCTTTCCTCCGTCCCCGATTCCCCCTTTCTCCGTTTCAGCTTTGCCTCCGACCCTTACGTCCCCCTTTATAAAATAGAAGACGCAATAAGAATTTGCATCACAACTTTAATTGCGTTATATTGAGGAGACCTTAAATCCGAAAAAAGCACCACTTCCGGGTTTGCCTGACAGAATCAGGAAGCCCTGGCACGGAGGGCGGGACATGACATCATTACCATACAACATACGACCCAACCTGGCAGGCGATTATCCCCAAATCGACCCTACGGCGCTGATTGACCCTTCGGCCCAGATCATCGGCAATGTCCGGATTTCCGGGGATGTGTTCGTGGGACCATTGGCCGTTATTCGTGCCGACCAGCGGGGTCCTGACGGGAAAGTCTTACCCATTCAGATCGATTCGGAGGTCAACATTCAGGACGGCGTTATTGTCCACAGCGATACGGGCACTTCGGTAATCATCGGCCCCAAGACCACTGTAGCCCACGGCGTGATCATCCACGGGCCGTGTACCATTGGGCGGGAGTGTTTTTTGGCTTTAGGGGCTTCTCTGTACAAAGTCACCATGGAAGACCATATATGGATAGGCATGGGGGCTGTTGCCAAAAGAGTGACAGTGCCTGCCTTTACGCGGGTGCCTGCGGGAAGTGTTATCCGCGAGCACTCCGACTTACAGACGCTTCGACTGATTACTGAGAAGGAGCGGGAATATATGGAGGGGGTCTGGGCTGCTAACTCCCGTTTACGCAAGGACTACCAGGAAATGTGGAAAAAAGCGGAGTCGATCCGATCCACAGCTGAGGAAAAGGCAAGGAAAAAGAACTAATCCCGAGCGAGCCGAGCTTTTCAGCTTTCGTTTTCCTTTCTCAAGATGCGCTCTACCGAGCTGATCCGTCCTCAATTATTTCGCTTTCAATTTCAGTTGAATATTGTTGCTTACTTCTATTAAGACATTTGGCATTCTTTACTCCTTGCGCTCTAAAAGCCAAGATCAGGCGCAATGAGAAACCTCATCAACTTCTCGTTGATATCGTCAAGAGGCAGAAGTGCCGTAAAAGAGGTTCCAAAAAGACTTCCTGTCTTGAAAACCAAGCTCCCTTTATATTTCAAAGCAAGATTAGCACTTAATAAAATTTTCACTATTGTTAAGATATACTGCGTCTAAAACATAAAACAAAAGAATTTTTGAAATTGTTTTGGAAACCTTTTTTTTTACCCGTTTCAGCCTTGTTTCTTCTGCTATCTGCTGCCTGTAATCTGTCCTCTGCCTGTCGAAGATGCCGCCATGCGGTGCCCCGTGAAATGTTTTTGTAGTCCTATTTCACTGGGGTCCTCCGCCCTCTGCCGTCAGTCTTCTGCCGTCTGCCTTCTGTCGTCTGCTCACTCTTTCCTCCGCCTTCCGTCGTCTGTCGTCCGTCCTCCGTCCTCTTTCTTCCGTCCCCGATTCCCCTTTTCTCCTTTTCAGCTTTGTCTCACCCGGATTTGACCTCACTTTTAAAAGAGTATAGAATTATGACTATCCATTAAGACAGGCAACTCCTCTATTGACAGCTTAATCCAAGCCGGGAAATTTGAAATACTGCCTCACACGGTCGATTGGAGTCACATTATCCGAAAGGAGAAATGATGAGAACAAGAGACATGTTGGGTGTATGGGTTTTTTCTGTTGT
The DNA here is from genome assembly GCA_030666795.1 of Desulfobacteraceae bacterium. Taxonomy (GTDB): domain Bacteria; phylum Desulfobacterota; class DSM-4660; order Desulfatiglandales; family Desulfatiglandaceae; genus JAIOSR01. Next base: position 31,792 of record DAOUXC010000004.1, on the reverse strand, counting down.
TTTTCTTTCGCTGTGCGGTCATTGTCTGGCAGATGGTTGTTATGTCCCTCCTGTTACAGTCACCGGGAAAATGCCCGAAATGCCGATACAGCGTTCTATTGTCAAGTACTTAGACGGCAAAGAAACACTCATTGTTGAAGCCGCCGTCCATGGTGAGGGAAAAAAACTTGCCTGGATTTTACCGGTTCCCAGCATCCCTGAAAGATTTGAAAAAGTCTCCCCGGGCTTTTTAAAAACCCTTTCTCTCAATACGGGGCCGGAAATTATTCATAAGGAAACTTCTTCCATAGTCCCCTACCTGATTTGTCTTTTGATCATTTTTGTCGTTGGTATTTCCTACTTTTTTGGCGGAAAAAAAGCCGCCATCAAAACTCTGTTGCTGGCCCTCATTCTCTTCATCTCTTATGGAATACTTAAAGGGCATTTTGGCGCGTTCAAAAGCCCCGGGGCAGTTCACGCGCTCAGTCGAACAAAGGTCATAAGCACTCAAGTTATCGGCAGTTATCAGGTGTTTGTTATTGAGTCGGGGAAAAGCTCGGTTCTTAATTCCTGGCTGGCGGATAACGGGTTTATGAAATTTGCGGATCAGTCTCTGGCGCTTATCGACGATTACATAGACAAAAAATGGTTTTTTGTTGCGGCCAGACTAAAAAGAAAAACCAATGGGATATCCATGCCTCACCCGCTAATGATTCAATTTAAATGTGATCACCCCGTTTATCCCATGCGACTGACGTCGCTGGCAGGTTCGGACCTTTATCTTGAATTGTTTGTAATCGCTGAGAATGAGGCGACTCCGGGTAACTACAGCTTGAAGAAAGAATACTGCAACGTGTTTGAGCGAAAAGAGGGATCTTATATCTACAACTTGAGTGCCAATAGCCGGCAGGATGAAGTGACGCGAACCTCTTTTCTGGGCACACATGTTTTAGGAAGCACCACGTTTTTGAGAAACAAGCGCAAAAATTCCCATTTTCTTCATAATGTTATTCCTGATACAGATCACCGGATATTTGATCGTGATTCCATCGGCCATCCTTATGCTGAAAAGTTTATGTGGGACCGATGCGTGATAACGAAGTTGACAGGTAAAATATCGAGCACAGAAATGAGTGAAGACCTGGTTTTCAGATTTGATAAGACAACGCCCTTTCGTGCTACAATGCATACCAAAAAGAGTGCTCTTCTGCGTGCCACAGTTCACCTGACTATCCTGCTGATGATCTGCTTACCGATTTTGGCCTTTTTATTCAGGGATTATGGGTTGCCTTATAAAAAGAACACGTCACCCGCGGTAACACGGTTTTTCTATTGTTCATTAGCTGTCTGTTTCATTGTATTCTCGATATCCTATTTGTTTGTTTTTGAAAAAATTGATGCGGAAGTGATCAAAAGAAATGTGAGTTATGATTTTCAAGATATTATTCTTACTTTACCTGACACGCTGCCTGCGATCAACACCAAACTCAAACACGATGCCCAAGACGCTAACGACGCCGAAATCATGAAGTGGGTCACATCCAAAGACCTGAAAAATCCTTTCACAACAAAACCGGTTATTATTGAAGACTCTCCGGGGAATTTTTCTCCTGTCAGAGATTCCAATGGATCCCTTGATGGGTTTAACCTGTACTGGCTGGATGGTACGCCTTTTTTTATTCCAATCGACCGATAATCGATTTCATTATGACTTCAGGATCTTAAATACTTACCCTGAAATTTCATGGGCTCTCAACACGGAAAGCTCATTGTCATTTCATCTTTCCCGATCTCTTTTATCTATATCCGTCATACCGTTTGTCAAGAGTGTAGACGCAACCCCTATTCTTTCATCCTATCTTGAGTTATTTGATTATTTAAGGATGTCCCCCTTTACGCGAGTCATGCAAGGTCTCCATGAGCTTTGCCAGGATCTTGAGGTGTGCCTTCTCCTCCTGGGCCAATTGGTGAAGCACGGTCACGGCCTTCTCAAACGATGCGCTTTCCGCGCAGCGCATATAGAGATCCAAGGCCTGCGCTTCAAACATCATGGCCGCTTCCAGCGTACCTTTGGGCGTTTGAAAATACTCCCTGTTCGCCTCAAGGAATGCTTCAGCACCCATCCCCCCCTCCAGGGCGTCCGCGTAAGTTCCCTTTGCAAATTCCCCCATGTCCTCCAGGGAGGGCTCAAAGGCTTTGGCCACGGCAAAGACCTTAGCCTTATGTCCTTTCTCGAAACCGGCCAACTTTGTAAGGGTCTTTTTGACATCGAGACTGCTTGCCGAGGATGCAATTTCAGCATAGAAAGAGCCCAGATTGTCTTCCATCTTGAAGGCAAGGGCCAGAATTTCCAGAGGGGTCTCTTTGCCCGAGAAATAGCCCGTACCCAGTTCAAACGGACCCACCGCGTATTCATTCCGCCACGCCATGACTCCACCCAGGAGGTTATAAACCTCCTTGAATCGCTGCCCACTCAAAAGGTTGGCGGCAGCAGCACTCCGGCCGCCGGATGCACAGTAAACGATGGTTGGCTTGTCGCGAGCCATTTCAGCCAGATGATCCGCTAACACAGGTAGAGGAATCAATGTGGCTCCGGGAAGGTGAAACTCCTCATACTCCCAGTCCTGACGAACATCGAGAAGGATGTATTCCTCAACTGAATGGGAATCCAGAAAGGCCTTGGCCGCTTCCTGGGTCATGGATTTTGGTTTTGAAGTCATGGTATTCCTCTCATTCCCGCGATATTTAAACCTGAAAGACAGACGCCGGCGGTGTCCTCACCCCTTTCAGAAGAGATCCCCATGGTAAAAGACCTATCTCCAATCGCATAGACACTTCTCCAAGAGACATCCCCACTCTCTTACTACTTAGTGTCCATCCATAAACAACCAATTTCTGGATGGAGCTTTCAACGGTCAGCAATCAGCCAACGCCTTGTTTTTAATGCCTTTTGCTGAAAGCCGAAAGCTTATGGCTGATAGCGCGAATTCAAAAACTGCGCTTTCCCCTCCACAGGATAACCTCCATGAGCAAGGGCTTTTTCTATTGCTGAAACACCTGTCTTTTCATCATCAAACCATACGGTTGCCGTGTGATTTTTTGTGTCTGTTTCAAAATTTGAAACACCATCGACACCTTTCAGGATAGAACCTACCCCGGCGGCCGTGCCGGGTCAGACACACCCTGGAACTGTCAACTTTACGATTCTTTCGCCTGCAAGCAAAAACTGAGATGTTGCGAAAACAAATAAAGCAGCCACCATGATTATGAATACGGTTTTTTTCTTCTGCATGATAAGAGCCCTCCCCTATACCCTGCGCCCTGCGCCTTTATTTATACACGGAGTCGGGACTATCGATTCGTGCTGTCCCAGCCAATATTAAAAGTTAAGGTTACAGCTGTAAGTTGTCAAATTATTTGGTTATTTAGGGGCGTCACATTTATATTTGCGCATGGCGTTGTGGGTCAGCGGCAGATGGTTGGAAAAAACTCCGGAATGTTCGAGAGCGGGGATTTCATAAAAGGCGGCCAGGGCCGGATAATTTCGCACCAGATCCCGGGCCATCCACACCGGCACGACTTCATCCGCCTGACCGTGGATGACGGTCACCGGGGGCGGATCGGGGCGGGATGCCAACGCCTTCATTCGGGCGCGGTTGTCGTAGCGTTCAAACATGAAAAAATGGGCCAGGGTGCCCGCAACCGGCCCATATTGTAATCGGCCCATATCGGCCAGCGTCGTAAAGGGTGAGATGAGAACCAGCCCCCGCACGGGCACCTGGCAGGCAAGCTGCAGGGCTGCTGCACAGCCAAAGGAATGACCCAAAAGAAAAAGGCTATCATGCAACCGCTTCGGAGACATGGCAAGTTTTGTCGCCAGGGTGTCGAGGGCCGTGAGCGAAGATTCCAGAATGAGATGATCGCGGCTGTAGCCTTCGCAAAGGCCGTAGCCGGGGTATTCGAAAAGGAGGAACCCGGCCTGTGGATCAGAATAGCCGGCAAACCATTGTATCCATTCAAGAGCGTTCGACCTGAGACCGCCGAACAGTAACCACACCCGGGACGGTGGATTATGCCGCGCTCCGGCAGGGGCCATATAAAAAACCACCTGCCTGCCGGCACCCGTGGGATATGAGAGCGGGGTGAGGCGGGGATTTTCCTTCAACGCGCGCAGCATCTCGGTCGGATAAGGACGCGGTTGGTAAAAAAGGTGGCTTGAGCAGCCGGCGATCAACCAGCTGAGCAAAACGAGGACACACAACTTCAAAGAGGTGCCGCATGACCGACAGGCTAAATGAAGGACGTCCCCCTTCACGCTGATTGCGGCGGGGCGCTTTATTTGGCTATTTTTGGGGATTGACATGTAAAGACACTTGTTTACTCAGAAGACCCAGGGGATGAAACTCAGCCCTTTACTTTCGTCAAGATGCTGTTGTACACGTTGCAGTTCTGAATTTGGAGCGCCTTTTCTCATCGGACTCCAGATGACAATGCTTGTATTTCTTTCCGCTTCCGCACCAGCACATATCATTTCTACCGAGCTTGGGAATGGGCTCCGGCTTACCAAATATTTTTTCCAAAAATTTCATGTACCATCCTATAGCAGACGATTACCCGGTAGTAAAGCTTACTTTTGCCTGAAATTTGTGACCCGGTGCTGTGGATCGGTTCCGCGATAACGATACAAAAGCAAACCGTCGGAGCCAAAACTGTCTTCGTAAGGTCCTTCCGGTGTAGTTGTAATGGAAAGGGGCATTTGGCGGAGTATTTTAGGCTTGAAAATCCCTGTGGTTGCAACCAATGGGACATGCTGACCCTCAAACTCAAGGCCCTGTGCTAATATCGAACGCGGCAATACATCACCATACATGCCAACTTGCTCATCCAGCCAGTTAAAAACTGCAACTCGAACTCTTTGATCTATATTCGTCATGCCGTTTGTCAAGAGTATAGACGCGACCCTGTTCTTTCATCCTATCCTGATTTCTTTGATTATTTAAGGACGTGCCCTTGTCTTTACGTTGAGCTGAATTTATCACAGACAATCTATTAATTCTCCCTCCATGTACCCTTTGACCTTGTTTCTTATTTCGGAAATAGCTGAAGAATCCAGGCCAAGGAGATGAGTGGATTCTAAGCTTTCGAGGTCTATTTTTTCCGGATCTTCAAAGTCATATCCCATCGTCCCCACCAGCACGTTGGAGAAATGCACGACAATAAGCTCTTTAGAAATAGGATCCGCGGCCTTAATATCGTCACAGTACCGGGCGGCTTGAACGCACTGTTCAGAAAACCCCCATCGCTTGAGCAGGCTGGAACCGAAACTGCCGTGATGGGCGGAAAGGGTATTGATCAGATCCTCCATGTCAACCTCCTCTGAAAATTTACCCTTGGTTTCCATCTCGGAAATGATTTGAATAAGAAACAGCTTTCCGATGTCGTGAAACAATCCTATTGAAAAAGCATCGTCCCTTAAAGTGAGGTCGAGCGCCTCGGTGACGCATTGACAAGAAAACGCGCACGAGAAGGCATGTTTCCACAGTCGTTCTATGACTTCCACGTACTTTTTGTTTGAAGTGGCATATAAGCTTCGGTTGAATATCGCATCGACATACTGCCGGGTGAGGTTCAGACCCAAGCGCCCGACAGCCTGTTCCGTTGTCCGGTTTGGAGTCATACCCCGGTAATAAGCAGAGTTGGATACGCTGATCAGCTTGGATGAAATTGCCATGTCCTGCTTTAAAAGATCCGCGACTTCTTGAAAATCACCGCCTTTATCCATTAATTTTTTGAACTCTATCCCTATCTTTGGAAGTGAGGGCAAATTGATTTCTCCGCGTTTTAAGCTGTCAACAACATCATCAATAATACCGCCTTGAGTGTTTTTCGCAGAAGATACCGTTGTGTCTTTTGTCCCTGCTTTGCTCAATTTCCCTTCCAGTTCAGCCACTCTTTTTTTCAAATCAACGATGGTTTGCCTCATCTGGGCTTTCTCGGAGGACTTGTTAATGGCATCTTTAATGACGAGGTTGATTATTTGATGACAATCTTTTGTCTTAATGAGGTAATTATAGGCGCCATCCCGGATGGCATCTATTGCACCGATGGCGTTGTCGCTATTTGCAAGTAAGATCACCGGGAGGTAAGATGCCTCCAAAATTCTTTTAACAATATCTCTAACGGGTGGTTGGGAAATGTCCTGGTCTATAAGGGCAATGTCGGCTTCATTAAGGCTGGTGTCATTAAGGTCATTGAATGAGGTAATGACATTGATGTTAAACTCCTGGGCGATTGTCTCTTTCAGCAGACCCGTTTCTTCAGATTCATTGAAAATCGCAAACACTGATTTCATGCTCTAGCTCCTCTTTCCTTTTCAGAAATGTTGTTTCCAAACCTTCATAAGAATGACGTAAGCTAATATTGTTAGAGTTTTGTCAGCATTTCAGATGTTTCATTGAAAAAATATAATCAGACGTTTGTCTTAAAAATTATGAATGCAGCTCAATTGCGGATGCAACAGACATGCCAGAAATTAAACCATTGATATTATTCATAAATATATTTTGAGTATCGTGGGATGCACAGTTTCATGTGCAGTGATGCACAATTTTATGTGCATACGGTAGGTATGGTCTTGGTTAAAGCCGGTGAATAATAAGGGGGGGCACCCATTAAAAGTTTTTGCCCCTGCGCCTTGTACCCCTTTACACTTTTCACTACTCTTTATGAGGGGTTGAGATGGGCCTCCCCTTTTCTTGAAGAAAGCTATCCCTTGAAGCTTGGCGCATTCGGTGGTGTTTTCCCCTTTAAATGCTCATGGTAGTGCTTATAGGTTAACGGACTCCCCTCTTTCAGCACCTCGGAGTTCACCACATCACCTACGAAAATCGTGTGCGTTCCAAGATCAATGTTATCAATAACGTTTGCCTCGATTGTTGACAGGGTGTTTTCCATAACAATCGGGGAACCGGTATCTCCCTTTTTAAAAGCCGCTTTTTCAAATTTATTTATGTCCCTTCCGGAGCGGAATCCAAAAGGACCAAGAAAAGCCATTGAAACATTTTCATCGAGCACCATGGCAGCAAAAACCTTGCTGCTCATGATGAATTCATGTGTCAGGTTTTTCTTGTTGATAATTACGGCAACCCTGGGTGGATCAGAAGTCACCTGGATGACCGTATTTACGATCTGTCCGTTGATCTTTTCACCATCTCTCGAGGTAACGATATAGAGCCCGTAGCTAAGGTCTCGAAAAACTCTGAAGTCCACTTCTGCCATTGTACTCCCTCCTTTCTAAGTCGTTTCTTACTAAGCCATTTAATCCCTGATCGAAATTATAAAAAGAGAATTTATCATCCCATGAACAGGTCAAGAGTACGTTTGATTGTTATCTATACACTGCAAAAGCCAGGCGTAGATTTATCCCCCTCCGGTCACAAATTCCATCCCTTGCCGCTTCGTATTTCCCGGTCCGCTTTCCGGATAAACAAGATTGGATCAGATGTGCGCTTGAGACCAAGGTCGCTTTATTCTTATGGAATTATCTGACGATTTTGTCAATGCGGTTGAGGTTTGGCGTGTGGGCATCAAGAATTTGTCACGATAGCATGTCCCGTTAAATGATTCTTGTTTTGATATTTAAACGGGATGTCCCCTACCTTCATTACAACTTCAAAAACAGCCGCCTCGTCCGTGAATACGAGCGCCCTTTCTTGAAACTCTTTTATGTCCATTTTTCAGCAGGCTGATTAAAAGTTATTTGATTATTTAAGGATTGTCCCCAAGCCTTTCATTTTTTGAATATGAGTGACATCAATGATATCCGTGATTCAAGATGTCTTCTTTTTCCCTTTCTTTCCGGCCTCAATGCGTTTTATTTCCTTTACAGCTTTCAGAAAATCCTTCTCCACAGGTGAAGGGTCATTCAGGTGTTTTTCCCGGTATTTTTCATATTCAGCCCTGGCAATGGCAACTGCCTCGTCATGGCTTACTTTACCCGCGTGTGAAAGGATATCTCGTTGACTTAGTTTTAAAAAATCATCAAGTTTTGTAATCCAGTCACGCATGTACATGGGGTTCTGATTAAGGGCCTGTATTTCGGCAAGTTCAAGATAGGCCATTACGATCCGGTTCAGGATTTTCAGCTCTTGCTCACGCAGGTAGTTTTTGGCTATCTCAGCATCAGCAACTGACGGCTTGTCACCTGTCCATGAAGTCAGCCCCATTTTTTCCTTTGAGGCATCAGCACGCTCAACAATAATTTCCGCGGCCGTGTGACCATGTGCAGCCCAGTGCATTTTGTTCTGCACTACAGCAAAAAATTCACGGGAAAGATCTGTATCAGGGTCATAGTCGATACTGGTGGCGTAGATATCCAGGACCTTTCTCCAAAAGACCTTTTCAGAGGATCGAATATCCCGGATCCGCGCCAGCAGTTCATCAAAATAATTGCCTTCGCCTGCCTGTTTCAGTCGTTCGTCATCCAGGGTAAAACCCTTGATAATGTATTCACGCAGGCGTCGCGTAGCCCAGATACGAAACTGGGTGCCCCGGTGGGATTTGACGCGATAGCCGACTGAGATGATGACATCGAGATTGAAAAATTCAACATCGCGTGAGACCTCCCGGCTCCCTTCCGTCTGAACTGTTGCAAATTTTGCAACAGTTGCCTCACGGTCGAGTTCTCCCTCTTTATATACATTGGCTATATGTCTTGAAATAACCGATTTATCTCGCTGGAACAGTTCTGTCATCTGGTTTAGCGAAAGCCAGACGGTCTCATCCTGCATTCGCGTCTCAATACGTGTATGGCCATCATCGGTCTGGTATAGCAGGAACTCTGTTCTTTCAGTAAGATTGTGACTCATCAAATTCCTCCCCCTTCACCCCAACCTACTCCAAAAAATACTCAGGATCTTATCGACTTGCCAAGCATGTTATCCTAATCGTCGGCCCTTGACCAGTTCCCATAGCACCCTTGCGGCGCCAGCCTCTTCCGGGCGCAATTCTTCGAGGCATTTGGCCAGGTAGTAGGCCAGATTCACGGCAATTTTTTCGAAATGCTTCTGTAAAGGGCACGTCCTTAAATATTCAAATAACTTAATCATCCAGCAGGTAACCGCCCTCCTTTGCTGTTTCTTCTCCCCTTTTTACTGCGTAACTCACTGCCGCAAGTGTTAGTCCAAATCTTTTTGCTAAATCCGCCATAGAGATTCCCAGTTCATTCGCAGACCAATAGCAAACCAGGTCCCTGGCCCGGACCCTGTCCTTTTGCCTGCCTTTTCCGATTATGTAATCCTTTTCCAACTTAAATAATAAAGATACTTTATCAACGACCTTTTCAAAATTAAAACCACGACTTTTGAATTTATATTTCCGTGTGAAATTTTCTCCCGATTCAAAAAGAACTTCCTGGACAAAATCGCTCACTCCTAATATCCGCTGATCACTCTTGATACGATCCTGTCCTGTCAAACGCACCTTCTTTAATTCATCCCATCCCCCCAGACTCCTGATCAAACCACCCCCCACCAGCTCGGGACGCCTTCCCAAGGGAATACCTTCCTCAATATAGGACCGGTACCTCTTTCGAGCGGTTCCGGTTCTCTTTCCAAAATACCCCAACACATATTCAATATCCTGCCATTCTATTTTTTTCTTTCCCATCAAAACACTATGCCCACAATAGGCGTAGCTATCAAGGGCCTTCAGATCAACCACCACTTTTGCCCTTAGAGGATTCAAATGAATATACCTGACCAGTTCCTGCAGATATGCGTCTTCCTGGCATATGATGGATTTATATCTGTTTTGGAAAAGCTGACCATGCCGCTTATGCCTTCTGTTATAAGATACCGCATAGCCTGTTAAAAGTCTTCTCATCAAGGTGGAAATGCCTGAGGAACCACTTCTGAAAAGAAAATGGGTGTGATTAGGCATGAATACCCATGCATAGCATTGGGTCCTGGTTTCCGGCAGGAGAATAGAAAGCCGTTCAAGAAAGTTTTTACGATCTTTATCATCATTAAATATCCTGCGGCGCTCTATTCCCCTTATCATGATATGATGCAAGAGGCCGGGGCTATCGAGTCGGGCTGTCCTGGGCATGACCACAAATTACTCTTACAATAGTATTCTGTCAAGTTATTTGACTATTTAAGGACGTCCCCCTTTACAAGTATCTTTTCACGTTCTTGAAAATACATAACATATGTTTTATAACCTAAAATAAAAACGAATTCGCAAGCATTCAAGATGAACAGCTATGTACCATTTTATATTTCCCCGTCCCCTTACCGGACGAGCAAGAGTCAGGCTTAGACTTGATCCCTTTTCATAGAATTGTCGATATGTGCTTGGATTTTATAAAGCATCAATATCAGTTCCTTTTCAATCTTTAGAAAATACTATTCAAGGAGGAGTTCCAATGGAGCCATTTTGGATTGTTGCCGCTTTTATATTTGGCGCTGCGTCCAGCAGGGTTGGTCTGCCGCCCCTTGTAGGATATCTTGTCGCCGGTTTTGTCCTTAACGGACTCGGTGTTGAAGGCGGCGAACTCCTTGTAAAAATTGCAGATATCGGAGTTACGCTGCTCCTTTTTACCATTGGACTTAAGCTGAAGTTGAAAACCCTTGCCAGGCCCGAAGTATGGGCCGGTACGACAATCCACATGCTTATCACCGTTGCGGTTTTCGGGTTCGGGGTCTGGATTCTTGGTGTTGCAGAGATGCCTCTTTTTCGAAATCTAAGCTGGCAAACTGCAATACTTATAGCGTTCACCCTGAGTTTTTCGAGTACAGTTTTTGCTGTAAAAGTACTCGAAAACAGGAAAGAGATGGCTTCCCGCCATGCTGCCGCGGCAATCGGTATCCTGATCATGCAGGACATTATCGCGGTTGTCTTTCTATCGGCCTCTACCGGAAAACTCCCTTCTCCCTGGATGGCAGCCCTCCTGGTATTGCTTATTCTCGTAAGACCGCTGCTGACCAGATTAATGGCTCAATGCGGTCATGGAGAGCTTCTGGTGCTGTTTGGCATACTGATGACAACCGCCGGGTATATTAGCTTTGAAATGGTCGATTTAAAAGGCGACCTGGGGGCGCTCGTGTTTGGCATGCTCCTGGCCAATAATCCAAAAGCGACAGAACTTGCTGACAGGTTGCTTGGATTTAAAGATCTGTTTCTTGTTGGATTCTTTTTAAATATCGGCATTTCAGGCACACCGTCGCTGATGGGCATATCGATTGCGCTGCTGCTGGCGCTTGCAATGCCGTTCAAGTTCGCACTGTTTTTCATAATCCTGACGCGATTCAGGCTTCGTGCGCGGACATCGATCCTCGCATCGCTTGGTCTTGCCAATTACAGCGAGTTCGGTCTGATTGTTGGAGCCATCGGTGTGGCAAACGGCTGGATGAGTAGCGACTGGCTTGTCATCATCGCTATTGCGCTCTCGATAACGTATATAGGGGCGGCGCAGTTGAATACCGCCGCTCACAAAATTTACGCGCATGCTTCAGAATTCCTGAAACGCTTTGAGACCGCGAAACGCCTGCCTGAAGATGAGATCATAGAAACCGGAGAGTCTGAAATTGTGATACTCGGCATGGGGGGCGTAGGAACAAGTGCATACAAAGAAATGAGGCGGCGCTACGGCAATGTGGTGATCGGTCTGGACTTCTCTAATGAAACGGTGGAGAGGCATCGAAAACAGGGAAGAAATGTAATTTATGGCGATGCCAAAGACAGTGATTTTTGGGAACGGGTCGATCCTGCAAGAGGCCGGGTGCAGGTGGTCATGTTGGCTTTACGTGATCTCGATGCGGTTATTTTCGCGATTCAACAGATGAAGAGTAGAGATTACCGGGGCCAGATCGTTGCATCGGTGCGCTACGAGGATGAAATAGACATTCTAAAACAGGAGGGTATCGATGCCGCCTACGGTCTATATGATGATGCCGGCGTTGGTTTCGCTGACCACGTGTGTACCTACACCGAGTACTGTAAACTCAAAGCCGGCGTTTTTGAATCCTGACACCTGTGTCTTTTACAAAAACAGCCGCCTCGTCCGCGAATACGCGCGCCCATTTTTGAAACTCTTTGATCTATATCCGTCATGCCGTTTGTCAAGAGCGAAGACACAACCCCTATTCTTTCATTCCATCCTGAGTTATTGAATTATTTAAGGACGTGCCCGACTCCCTTGTGATCGCGCCCATTCAAACCGTTTTTTCAAATCATTACAATGTGTGACAGGTAAATATTTGTCATGCTGAAGACGCCCCACCACAATTCCCGGCGCAATACCAAGCTGTCTTGCAAATGCTTTAATCTTTGCTTTTGAATACGGGCTGTTTCCAACCATGCGTTTATACTCTGAAGGTGGAATCAGACAATCCGCCGCAAATCGGTTTGCCTCATCTTCTTTTTTTGCAGCCATTTCCATTGATGTCCCTTCAATAAATATTTCTTTTTTTCCGTGTTTGATAATATGCCCGGCTTCGTGGAAAAAAGAAAACCACAAATGATCATCTGATTTGTATCGCAGGCTTAATTGAATCAGCGCCTTATTGGGTTTCAGCCAGCGGGTCGCTCCACTGACTCTGGTTTTTGGCAATTCCGGTACAAAGACAACCGCAACGCCACAGGCCGAACACATTTCAGTTACTTTCTTTTGAAAAACTTGAGGGGGCTTAACGGTCAAGATCCGAATGGCCTTGAGTGTCGCTCGAAACATGTTTTCATCGTATCTTTCGCAATGAATTTGTTTTGCATCAAGTTCCCCTTTACGAAGCCAGGCAATGAGAGCATAATTATCGACCTCAAATGCCTCTGACTTTCTAAAGGCCACTTGACGACCTAAACTCTCAGTGACGGTTGACCACTGATCCGGTGATGCAATGCCAAGGAATCTCAGGACCTCTTGAAGCTGAAGAACCTTCTCTTTAAATTTCTCGATCCATCCCCATTTCACCATGGCATTGACCGGAAATGAATCAAGCCATTTTACCTGTGTCTGCAGGCGATCCTGCTCTTCAATCCGGGCCAGTGCTTCACGATAATGACGCTCCCGATTATTCCAGAAGGATGCCGGCACCCCTAAAACCCGTTCCAGTTCCAGGGACATTCGGGCTGTTATTGGGGCCTTGCCTTTTATAATTTCATTGATCATTTTCTTGGAACGCCCTGTTCGATCTGCCAAATCAGCCTGAGACATTCCAAGTGCTCCAATAGTCTCTAACAGTGTTTCACCCGGGGGCGACACACTGTCCGGTAAATATTCATTTTTAACAGGTCTACCCATGGGTATCCTCCACTCCAATGATTTCAACAGAAGAGACACCTGCCCAATCCAGGCCTCCATACGAACCAACAAAGCCTGGCTGTTGCATTGTTTTTTGAATTTTGTGGTTTTAAAAAGGATATCCACGATGTGTTAAAATGTCAATATTTTATTAACGTATTAGGTAAACACTTTAGTTGAATCCTGTCTGCCTCAATGTCACCTATTCTTTCATTCTATCTTGAGTTATTTGATTATTGAAGGACGTCCCCTTTATTATTGGTTCGCGCCAAGAGTCATAGCATGTCAATATTTCACGAACGTCCCCATCTTTTCATGTGTGGCTTCCTTTCTGTTTTGAGCTTCGCGGCGGCGGTTCTTCATCTTTTTCACCTTCCTGCAACTTTCGGATAAGTTGCTGCGGACAGATGTACTATTTGCTTTGCCACACTGCTTGTGATAATTTAATGGAGTGATTCACGGGATACCTTCCTTCGATTTTCAGGATTACCACAACGTCTATTTTAAGGGAATTTTTTTATGTAAATTTTTAGCCTACCACACAGCATTGTTTTATGCACCAGCTGAACGGATGGCTTATGGTATGATCAGAGACAGGAAACTGCGTCTCGTCACAAGGCTGGCGGCTCGCTGTGACCTTTAGGGTTTTTTGTTTGCTGCCATGGCAACGAAATGTGCCATAGAAACGAAAGGGAGACATCGATGTTTTTTAAAAAAAATGAGGAGTATATCCGCTGGCTCGAAGATGTAGCACATGAAGATGTCGAAACGGTGGGAGCCAAAAACGCCACCCTGGGTGACATGATGCGAAATCTCAAGCAGCATGAGATACCCTTTCCACAGGGATTTGCCACGACGGCACAAGCATACAAGGATTTCATTCACAACAACAATATGGAAACAGAGATGCAATCGCTTTTCGAAGATTATAGAAAAGAGAGGATTTCTGCCGAGGAAGTGAGCAGATCCATTCATCACCTTTTCAAATCCGCCCGGTTTCCAGCGAGATTAGCCCAAGAAATGGAAAAGGCCCATGAGCATCTTTCCAAATCGCAGGGAGATGATAGTCCTGCTGTCGCCGTCAGGAGCAGTGCAACTGCCGAAGATTTGCCCCAAGCCAGTTTCGCAGGAATGCTCGAAAGCTTTATGAATGTGAGAGGAAAAGAAGCATTGATGCAAGCATGTGTGCGTTGTTACGCTTCACTTTTCTCGGAGAGAGCGATCATTTACAGGGAAGAAATGGGGTTCGACCACATGCAGGTTTCTATCTCCCTCGGTGTTCAGAGAATGCTGCGCGCCGACAGCGGGAGCGCAGGCGTGATGTTCTCGATGGACAAGAGAAGTGGGTTCCCGGACATCGTTCTGATAAGTGCCTCTTGGGGGTTAGGAGAAAATGTGGTCCAGGGTGTGGTCGTCCCGGATATCTACAAGGTCTTCAAGCCCCTTTTGGCGGGAGAACGACTCGTCCCTATTGTGGAAAAGGCCCTTGGGGACAAGGGGCTGAAATGCATCTTCGCCTCCGGAAAGGATGGAGGGACAAGCAACGTGGAAACTCCCCTTGAAGAAAAAGAGCGTTTCGTCCTAAAAGACGAAGAGATTATTCGTCTGGCGCGCTGGGCGTGCCTGATTGAAAAACTTTATGGCAGGCCCATGGATATTGAGTGGGCAAAAGACGGTATGGATAACGAGCTATATATTGTTCAGGCCCGGCCCGTAACGGGGAAAGACCTCGCCAAAACAAAATCCCTGACCTTAAAGCGGCTAAACGTGAAAAAGGAACCGCTTTTGAATGGTATCAGCGTGGGGGACGGGGTCGAGACAGGCGTCGTTTCATTGATAGAGAGCTACAGGAAAATCAATCAACTGAGAGAATCCTCCATTCTTGTTTCAGAATCTGCAAATACGCATTGGGTCACGGCTATAAGGGGCAAGCACGTCAAAGGAATCGTGAACGATTTTGGCGGAAGAAACTCTCATAGTGCCATTATCAGCCGGGAGCTCGGCATTCCTGCTATTGTCGGGACCCTGAAGGCTACCGAGGTTCTGAATACAGGGCAGGAAATCACCCTGTCTTGCGTTGAAGGCGAGGAAGGGTTTGTTTACAACGGCATTTTGGAATCTACCGAAAAACAGATTCCTTTAGACAAAATTCCCCATACGGACCTTTCTGTTTTGATGAATGCTGCAAGCGAAGATGCTGCCTACCAGTGGTGGAGGATCCCCTGTGACGGGATCGGGATGGTACGGCTGAATACTATTTTTAAGCACACCATTCGCGTCCATCCCATGGCCCTGCGCCATCCCGAGAGAGTAAGGGATGAGGAAGAAATCCAGGAGATAGAAGCCATAACAAAAGGATTCGTGACAAAGGAGGACTATTTTGTTGATCAGCTTTCAGAAGCTGTGGCTGAAATCGCCGCATCCCGTTACCCGGCGCCCGTTGTTGTCCGGTTAAGCGATTTCCCTGGGGAGGAGTATGCGGCCTTAATAGGAGGAAAATGGTTCGAACCGCAAAAAGAGGATCCTCGATTCGGATTTCGCGGTGCCTCAAGATACCTGAGCGACCATTTCCAAGAGGCTTTCGTTCTTGAGTGTCGGGCCTTAAGGCGAGCGCGAGAGGTCCTCGGCCTAAAGAATATCGAGGCCATGATTACCTACTGCATGAGCGTCGAGAAAGCAGATCGAGTCCTCGCGATCCTGGATGAAGAAGGGGTTTCCCGTGGCCGGGGAGATTTCAAGTTGCATCTTTCGTGTGATTTTCCTGACAACATAAAAGACCTGAAGTCCTTGAGCTCTCGTTTTTATGGAATTTTTTTCCCGGCGCGGAAACTTCGTCATCTCTTTCTCAACAAGAAAGGGGCGCTCGAAAACGCTGTCGAGAGAAACAAAGAAGATCCGGATTTCGGGGACGAATTGAAAAAAGCCGTTGACATCGCCCACGATGCGGGTTCCCGTGTGGTCATTGGCGGACAGAATTTCGTAAAATCGAGACATTTGATGACTCTCTTTCTCGAAGCAGGAATTGACGCCCTCTCAGTGGATCCGGAATGGATACCGGACACAAAAAGACTTATAGCAAGCATCGAATAAAGGGGTCACCGGTTGACTTTTGATTAATCCGTCATGGCATTTGGAAAGAGTGTAGGCGCAACCCCCATTCTTTCATTCTATCTTGAGTTATTTGATTATTTGAGGATGTCCCCCTTTACAACACAGAAACGGACTAAAAAAGCAAATCTATGATCGCATTGATATACTTCCTGGTCCCAATATCTGGAAAAAGCGTGGGAATTACATACAAGGCGATAAATAAAACAAAGAGGAATACTCCGAGTGAGATACAGGAATAGATCGCCGTTTTGACCAACCAATCTGCTTTGCTTCCGACTTCAATCTGTTCCATCTCTTGTTTTTCCGCATATTTTCTGAAGATGATGCCACATTTCTGGCATTCTGCATTTCCTTCAGGTTGCTGATATCCACATTTTGGGCAGATTGCGTCAGCCATCGTAGTTGACCCCGTGTTATTAGCTTTGTGCTGCTTAGACCCTAAGCAACCGATTTACCCTTTTGCAGTTGTCCCTTGGTCCGCCGGGCCGACCAGCCTTACAATTGTATGATGTCAAGTTATTTGATTATTTCAGGATGTCCCCTTTATTATTGGTTCGCGCCAAGAGTCATAGCATGTCAATATGTCACGAACGTCCCCATCTTTTCAAAACCTATTCTTTCACAAGCGAATGTTATCTGAAATGTAATTCATTGATTTTCGATTTCTTTCTCAAGGATACGAGACAGCCTTTCAAAAAGCCTATCGAGCTTTTTACCAATTTTTTTGTCCTCCGTGTGATTTGCCTCTGCTGCTATAAATCCGACTAATTCCTCAAGATCATAAGTCGAATATTTTACAATAAGGTGCTTTCCTTTGATCTCCGAGATTTTTAGCCTTTTTGTTAGATCCGGCCCGGCGAAAGTCTCGTCAAGGATCAAACATCTTTCCTGAGGAGTAAATTTTATTTCAATTTCATCCATTCTATTCCCTTATTTTTCATATAAAGCAGGCCTTCAGCCGCCGTGTTTATGCACCAAACTCAAAGGGATTGTTGGAAATTCATAGTGATTGGAGGAACATTATTGACCTCCATTATGGCTTATAAATTCTTCACGTCTATTAAAACATCAATGACATATTTTGACAGTTTGTGTTTGTGAGTGCCTAAAGTGGCATACATCAACTGGAGTGCATCTTTCCATTCCTCCCTGGTCGTTGGAACATGAGTATAATCGCTAATGAAATATACAAAGACCAGGTAAGCGGGAATATTATTCAGTTCTCTGAGTAAATAGAGATGAGCCAGTCTATTCGAATATTGATAGAATCTCTTTGATAAATCGATATTTGGATTCAGTTTCAGATATTTTCCGGTTTCATACAGGCTATTGTTTATCAATGCTTTGGATTTTGCTGATTTTGCTTGTGATGAAGAGATTATTTCCGAAACATGGGCTTTTGCTTCTACAAGGAAATATGCCTTGTCTTCAATTCGGCCTAATGCATCCCATTGCGGGCCCTGTTTTGGCCAGAAATCATTAAGGCTTGTTGTGGAAAGTTTGATTCCCAGAAGATCAAGGAAGTCCTGATCGCGATATTCCGAATAGTCATCATCTGCTTTTGGGGAAAGCCATTCAATGGACTTTTCTTTACCAGCTCCAATTGAATCAATCACCAGCTTGCTCAACACATCGGGACACTCATTAACAACATGCTGAATCCACCTTAGACTGCCTTTAGTTCCCTTTGGCTGTATTATCCTTCCCATACAATCACTTCAAAATCATGAGCGTTATATTGACTGAACTTGCTTGTTAAACCAGCCGACTACGACCCCTTTTCATGTCAATTAAATTATTAAAGAGCGTCCCGCTTTCAGGGGAACGTTCTTATGAAAATGAGGTAAAAGAGGAAAACTATCATCGGAAAGAAAGGGCCTTCGGAAAATTTCACAGGTCTTTTGCACTACCTGAAGGCTTAGACCCTGACAAAATCGATGCCGATTACAAAGATGGTCTTTTGAAAGTGGAAATTCCAAAGCCTGAGGAAAAAAAGCCGAAAAAGATTGCGGTTCATTAACAACACCGCACATTTCAACTCCCTCATCCCAGGGGCGGTCCTTAAAGGGCCGCCCCTTTGCATTCCCTCCTTACAATCGTATGTTATCGGGTTATTTGATTATTGAAGGATGTCTCCTTTTATACTTTTTTCTCATAATTTTTATCTTTTCACTGAATCATTCACCAAGGAACCGAAAGACGGTCCACAACATCCCTCCGCGCCAATACCCGTGAACACAATTCCCAGCGATCTTTGTCAGGATCAATGGTTTCCTGATACCGCATCTCAAATACATTGCGGGCTTGCTGGCGGAAATGGATGTATTCGTCCATCATTTCCTCCAGCTTCTCAATGCTTTCGATCCAGTCGTCTTCGATGGTGTCCGGTAGACCGCCAAATATGTCATAGCGATCTTTCATGCGGCGCGAAATAACCTGGTATACCTTCTCGTCCTGGGTCTCGTGATAAACAAGATTGAGCATGTCCACGGTGCGCCGTGCCTGTCCGAACCGTTTAATGCGCCCCAGCCGCTGTTCAAGCCGAGACGGATTCCAAGGTAAATCAATGTTGATGAGGGTACCGAGAGTTTGAAGGTTCAGCCCTTCGCAGGCTGCGTCTGTGGCCACAACCAATCGAATATCACGTTTCTTTACTGCGCTCTTGATTTCCTCGCGATCGACAGATGCAAAGTCAATGCCGCGAAATATTCCGCTCTTCCCAGTGCCGGCGTAGACTCCCACGGGCTCGCCAGGCAGAGATTTGGCCAGATCTGCACCCACAGAATAAACAGTGTCGTAGTATTGGCTGAAGACAATGCATCCGTGCTCCAGCCAGGTCTTACCGCCGGTGCGATGTTGTGTGAGAAAGTACCGAACTGCAGTGAGCTTAGGATCATGGGCTTCGGGACGTGAGAGCTCCTCCACAATAGTGCGAAGATGCATTGTCTCTTCAGGCGTGAGCGCACTCAAGGTGTCTGCCACTAATTTCATTTGTTCTTCATCCTCAAAATTTTCCCGTCGTAACATTTTTTCTGCCGTGGATCGACCCGAGGCAAAACTCGAACAAATCCGTTGCAGGAGCAGCGTCTTCATGAACCCGGCCGCCTTTGTCCTTTTTTTCAGTGCTGCGGTAAAGTCTTCGGCTACCTCGTAGGCAAGGTCAAAAGGAAGGGTTGTCAACAGACCGAGGCCACTAAATCCCACTCCACTATATGCTGTCTGCGCCGCATCCGGGTCCGGGTGGATATCCACGCCGACCTTCTCCAGCAGCCCAGCCTCTTCCAGCGTCTGGCGACGGCGAAGCACGGTATGGCGGACTATGGGGTTGTGTTCGTGCAGAAAGCCGGGCGCAAGGGCTTGTCCGATCGCCTGCTGTTCCAGAAAGCCCAAGGACCCGAAGCCACGATCCGTAAAAAAAGTATGATCGGATAGACCAAGTTGCAGCCGCAGGGTTGCAAACAGTGCATCTTCGCTTGCCGGTGGTAGCGGATTTTGCAGCCATTCCCATGCTTCCCTGTCATCTGTGGGGATCTCCGTGCCTTTTACCACAGGGAGTGCTTTTCCCCAGTCCAACCAATGCCCGAAAGGTTCGCGGCCAAGCACGACATCTGCGCCCGCATTGAGAATATGCATCAAGTCCCAGAGTTCATGTACCTCTGTCTGAATGGGTGTGGCCGTTCCAAGGAGTAGATTTTTGGTGCGAGGGCCGATCTGCAGCATGAATTCGAGCAGGTTGTTCGGATTATTCTTCTTCTGTCCCAGCCCACCATGTCTGCGTGCTTTGTGGGCCTCATCAAGGACGACTGTGCCATACTTGCGTTCAAGCAGATACTGGCGTTCGTCCGACCCGTGGATGATCAGTCCGGTCGATACGATGGCGATGCGAAAAGGGCAACGTGCGATGTCCTCGGACCCGCGTGTCTTGATAATATGCCCCTTGGGATCGACCCATACTTTTTTCGTCGACAACCAAACCGCGCTCGGTATGCCAAGTTTATCCGTTAGCTCCACTTGCCACTGCAACGTGAGGGTTGAGGGGCAAAGGATAAGCACAGGACCATCTTCCAGCAGGACCGAAAGCATGGCGCTTGCAGCCAGAGACAATGTTTTACCTACACCTACCTCGTCGGCCAGCAGCAAGCGGGCTTTGCCGTAAGTCTCCCGGTGCTGCAAGAACATGGTTACAAATGAGCGTTGCCACGGCTGCAGTTTTTCGCCTCCTCGATAGATGGGACTTTCAGCGAGGGCTGCTGCGGCCAATTCTTCAGACTTTGCCTCCTCAAAGCGGATCTCCACACGGTCGGCGATGCGCTTGATCTCTTCGACAATGGCCTCGGGCAGCGGATAGGCATCCTGCCAAAGGGCTTCAAACTCCTCCTCTACCCAGACAACACCTTCCGGCGATGTATCCTCCCAAAGGATCTCGTAGTTTTGAGAAAACGCACTCTTGGTTTCGTTGATGGAGCCAAGGAAACAGGTTTTCCTGCCGTCGGACGCTTCGATAACGCCAGCCTTGCCGTGAATAAAAACCCGGTCTTTGGACACTACCCGTATCTCGACCCGCCCGCTGGTCAAGAGATCATGCAGGCGCCGGTAGCGATCCCGGTGGAGTAGCGCCTCAACCTCGGAAGGGGCCTCGTTCCAACGTTCCTTGAGAGCTGTTTCGCGCACATGCTTCGACACAGCCACATCTGCCGCATCAAGCTCGCTGTTACAGACAATTCGTACCTTGGGGATAGAAGCGATCTCTTCCCCTACCAGTTCGAAGATCGAGCTGCGGAAATAGCCGGCGATACGTTTATAAGACTTTGCCCCGCGAAGCCGATCAGCTAAAAAGGCATGATCGAGTCTCTGGCGGCGCGATGAGAAGCGGTTGATAGTGGTCATACCATCTGTGTGTTTTGTAGCCATCCTTTTCGTTCAAGGATGTCCCAGGCGAGTCTGATATGCTTTTCCCGAAACATTCGCTTGCGGTTGTTCCAGCTATAGGTTTTTTTGACCGCTTGGTCTGCTGTTGTGGCATCTTCACGCTTTCCAACCCAATGGACAGTAGAAAGAAGCTCCATACCGAATGGTGTTTCAAAGCCGGAAATGAGATCAACTACCTTCTTAAGATGTTTTAGAGTGGAAGGATGATTATTAAGAAAATCTTCTGCCTGAGAAAGAACCTCTGGCATCAGGTTGATCTGCCGCTCTGGATTGTCCGCTGCGTCACCGTACCCGGTTATGAAGTGTCCTTCCATAAGGGTCAAAACATGGCGCAGGTTCTGCGCGTAAGGTCCATAGAGTGCCTTGTTGTATTGAAGTTTCAAATCTTCTCCTGCCTCCTGCATAAAATACATCAGCTTGTGGATCTCCAGAAGTGTCACAAAAGGGTCCATGACTGCCGCGAGATAACGGCGCATCAAAACGAGCAGCGCTGCCCGCCCGACAGTCAGATTTGGAACTTTCTTGGAATGAACCATTTTTTCAGCAGGAGGCGCTCCTTTAGGTTCATAGAGGAGAACCCGCACCTCTGTCAGATCCTTAAAAGCTTCTTCAATCCTGGCCCGGACATCTGCCCAGCGCAAGCCGCCAAGTCCGCAGCCGAGTGGAGGGATGGCAATGGAATGGATGTCTCTTTTGCGCACCTCTTCCACAAGGGCCTGCAGTCCGGCCTCGATGTCCTCCATCCGGCTTTTGCCTTTCCAATGGCGTTTGGTAGGAAAATTGACCACATAACGAGGATTGTATAGTCGGTTGAGGTCATAGATAATCATCTTGCCCGGCTTCAGTTCTTTTTTGTCGCATACCGCCTTATAATGCTTAAAATTATCAGGAAATCTCTTCTTAAACTGGAGGGCAATTCCGCGGCCCATGACCCCGACACAATTCACGGTGTTCACCAGTGCGTCGGCATCAGCCTGCAGTATGTCACCTTGCGTCAATTCAATCATGAGGACCTCCTTATATGTTAATAATACCATGTTCTTTCAATATTTACGACAGGTTTATGCTGAACATTTCGGAGAATGGCATCGACTTGATTGTGCATCCTCTCATTCAAAACCCCAATTTTTTCCACCAGATGCCAGGGGCAGATGTCGTGGACCAAGAACTCCGCCTGTTTGCCTTCCTTTACCATATGATCACGAAAATCGGTTGACCTGACTGCCTCCCAGTCTATTTTGTCCAACTCATCGCAGCTATTATGGAAATCAGCATAATAACTGCCGGCATTCCGGTCAGAAAAAGCCCAGCGCACCCCATTTTGATCTGCCCACGTGATGGCTGAGCCCATATCCACCTGCAGATGCAGAACCGGCCCCTGTCCACCACGATAAGTCAGATCAGGATGATTACCCATATAAAGGATATAAAGCATGATAGAGCGAGGACAAAAATAGAATGGCACATACTCGCCAACCATAGTACCGGGGTGGCGCGAAACCTCTATCTCGTCCAACCGGCGCCGCTTGATTTCAGTCATGCCTATGGATGTCTGACCACCACCCTGCCCAACACGCCGGGCATCCGCTTCGATACAACCGGTAGCCACGATCGAGGCAAGATTGTCGACATGGGTGATATGGTAGATTTTCGGCTGAGCCGGTGGTGTTGTCATGCAATCCTCACTTATCCCAATCGCTGCCCTTTGACCAGTTCCCTGAGCACCCTTGCGGCAGCGGCCTCTTCCGGCCGGAGTTCTTCGAGGCGTTTGGCCAGGTAGTCGGCCAGATCCACTGCCAAGTCGCGCTGAGTCATATCGCCGTAGTAGTTGGGGATGTTGAGGGTCAGGTGAGACAGAACTTCACTTCCGTCCACGTTGTTCACAAGCTCCATCACGGAGTAGAGTACAGCACGCAACACGGACTGATACAATTCCGATCCCTCTCCCATCTCAGACCGGCCAAAGTCCGATGCACTTTTGAGGTGGGCATCGTTGGCCTTATGACTGGCCAGGAACGTTTTGAAATCCCGCACCTTGAAGGCCTTGGCGAAGTTCTGATAATTGTCCAATGTCTTGGCTCCGCGGGCTTCCATGTCGAGCATCTTGAGGTAGAATCGTTCCGCGCCGCTGAGCCTGTCCCAGTTGCTTTTTGGAATGCCCTGTGGCACCAGACACTGGTTTGCGGTATCCACGGCAAAAGATATGAGGCCGTCCACAAAGGTGGTCTCACCCTTGACCCGCGGTCGGATCGCCTCGGTGGTCATATCACGGCCGTCGATTACGGCGTAGCGAGTTAGCACCCGTAAGGCTGCCGCGTAACCAGCCATCTGGATGTCTGCGTCCTCGAAAACGTTCTCGTCGCGGTAGAGGCCTTTAGCTTCTTGATTAAGACCGGTCAGTGAGTCAATCTGGGCTTCTACTTCCTCCTGGAGCTCCCAAGCCAAATCGTCACGGGTAGTCTTGTAGGAGCCCTGGCGCTTTCGGCAGACGAGCAGCACGGTGCCCTTGACATAACTCCCCGCGCGCAGGGCGCTGTCGGTTTCCGTAACCACATACCAGGCAGCCGTGACTTGCAAGCCAGAGGCCCAGACGATATTGGCCATGTCCGCCCAGATGGAACCCGACTGGTGGGTGAACATGATGATTTGAATGCCATTATAGGGCATGCATTCGGTCATCCGTTTATAGGCGCCCACCATGCCCCGGCGGAAGTCTTCGTCTTCACCTTTGATGGCCAGGGAGCGGCGGCTGTCCCAGACCCAGTCGGCAAACTCCATCGGTGGATTCTTGCGCAACCACGCAATGAAAAACTCGAGGATTTCTTCGTATTTTATGGCATCGCCGTATGGGGGATCAGTGACAAAAATATCTGCTTTTTCCTTAAAGGCATAGGCTGTTTTACATTCGATGCTCCTCATTGCTGTAGTACGCAATAAGTTGCGCTTATAATTAACTTTCAGCAAACTTACACAAGCGTCGAAACCTCTTGTTCCATATGTCAGAAATGTATTCAAAGCTTGATTGTAGAAGGTCTGAGCTGTATTGCCATAGCCACGCGTTTTTGCACAATTCCACTGAGTAAGACGACTGTTCCAGTTTAACAACTGATTAAAGCCGAATGTGTTTCCTTCCATCATATATTGACGTGTAAACCCCGCCAACAGCAACTGTCGCGGGTTGAATAGGTGATGCCAATAGGTCCAACCGCGGGTTCGTATAGGCTCATCAGTCTTGTCGCCTGGCTCGATACGCATGTCCGGCACCCAACCCTTTGCTTGCCAGCAGGTGAGGTGCTTGGCCAAGAACTCTTCGACAATACGTTCTCGTTCCAAGTCTTCGGCTGTGACCGCACGAAACTCGTATTCATCTCTCTTGCCATTTTTCTTAGGCCGTGCCCAAAGCACGCCATATAATCGCTCCTGCAATATATCGTCTGGATGTGGTTTGAAGTCACTCTTTTCCCACATCCTGAGACGATTACCGTTGCTTCCGTCTTCCTTACGGTAGTCACCGCGCAGGGTAGAGATTTTGGTGCGGTATTCAGTCCCGTTAACTGTATGGATCAGATACGGGTCCTTGCCCCGCCCATCACTTTGTACAGTTCCTTTAGCAGCGGACAACATTGTTGGCTTGCTGACGAAATTTTTAATCTTGATATCGTAGCGTTTGAGTTCAGGCATCGGTAGTAACTCGGCTACTACCGAATAATCAACGCTTAACACGAAGGACGGCAGCAAAGGAACCATCCAGCCACTCTGAGGACATCTTACTTCAACACAATAAACCAGCCCTCGCACACGCCAGCCCTTGTTATCTGACTCAACGCCAAGATTATCGATCTCCGCCTGCACTTGCCTTACCAGGTCCTGTTGATCCTGCGCCAGCTTTTCACGGCTTTCTGCAGTGCCTCCAATGACGTTGAAAGCGCCCCAGGTAAGCATGCAGCCCACAGGGTTTAGATCCGAGGCATACACGTCACAACCAAGCCGTGCCGCCTCGAAAGGGATCTGTCCCGATCCACAGAAGGTATCGGCAAACCGTGGCCTGTGGCCATAGCGCATTACTCCCAGCTGTTCAACAAGATCAGGCAGCGATTGGGCATTAGTTCCAAGGTGGGCATTGACTGCGTTCCAAATATGGTCATGAATGTTATCCGCAACTTCATCAGGCCGATTTGCTTTTGCAACCCGTTCACGGTAGGGCATTTTGGGCAGCATTTGCCCCTCTATTCGGCGACGTTCCAATTCCTTAAGATCGG
Source organism: Desulfobacteraceae bacterium (assembly GCA_030666795.1). Classification (GTDB taxonomy): domain Bacteria; phylum Desulfobacterota; class DSM-4660; order Desulfatiglandales; family Desulfatiglandaceae; genus JAIOSR01. Next base: position 6,214 of record DAOUXC010000004.1, on the reverse strand, counting down.
ATCGCCAAGTGACTCTAACTTTTTCATAATCCGGATTTGACCAGTCCACGGGTGAGGATTCAGGAAGTATGCCTTCCGGCTCAACAGCAAAGTAATTTTCAATGCAGGTTATGGAGATTGTAGAAAGGATTTCTTTGGGCTTGAAGCGGCGTTTCCAGCGGGCTACAAATGACTCTTCATCCATCGCCATCAGTTTCTCGAAGATTTCCAGGTCGCGCGCTGCATCATCGGTGGCAGGCAGCAGGCAGCCGAGAACACAGGCCTTGGAGAGGATCAGGGGTTTACGGCCTTTCCAATAGCTGCCTAAGGCAGTAAGAGTCTTGCCGCTCCCCGCCATCTGCTCCTTATACGCCTCGGCCGATAGTTTCTGCACTGGCAGCAACCGTTCAATCAAGGCTGGAGCATCTTTCAGAGAAAAGGGGACTAACGTATCACTCATTTCAAATCCTTGAACAAAGGCGATTCAAACAAATCTTCCTGCTGTGGCCGACGCTTGCGTCCGGGCGAGGGCTTTTCACCGTCGGACAATGCATGAAACAGCGCACGCCGCCAACCACGCTGACTGTCTTCGGGCAGACCCGCTTCGGCAACGGTCATGGCAAAGAGCCACCAGCGTTCCTCAGGGCGGAGGGCCGCCCACTTGCTGCAAATGACACGGATCTGCTCGGGGTCAGCGGTTTCCGCGGCCCATGCGAGCACACACAACTCCCTGCCCAAAAGGCGGTCTACCAGATTTGTGCCGGTGTGCCAGCGCCCCACACGGACCTTGGCTGCCTTGAGACGGGTGTTGAACTCGCGACGGGCAATGTCGGCGATTGCGGACCAGACCGGGCGCTTGAGGACTACCCGCTCCTCATCTCGCGGAACGCCGCCCTCCTGGCCACGGTAGCCGTAGTCCTCGACAATAACAACAGCCTCTTTCCTTGCAGTCGGGATCTCGATGCGGAAGAGGTGTGCACCGAACTTGTCAGGCGCACCAAAATCGACGGTTTTGGGTTTTTCAGTCATTGTTCTACATCACCGGACTTTAGTTCAATCCCGAGCTTAGCGGCAAAGTCCTTGAGATCGTGTCCCGAGGCAAAGTGAGCCTTGCGAAAAGTTAATGTCACCGGAGTTTCCGGCGTAAACTTCTCCAGCACTTTGCTGAGCAAGGCCTCGATGAACGCTGCATCCACTTCAATTTCTCCCACATTGACGGCGATCATATGGTTGCCTTGACCTACGGTGAGCACGATGCCCTCAAGTGTCGCAGACTTTTCTTTCGCCTGCTTCAAACCCTCGAAGGTCTTGGCGCGCGAGTCGAGTTTGCGTCCGGTTCGGGATATGAGGCGACCGGGTTTAACCTCGTCGATCTGTATGCCCTTTTTACCTTTGGCCGGAAAGCGGAACTCGGCCTTGGTTTCAATCCCATCTGCCTCGGCAAAGGCGCGCAACAGCACCTCCCCATCGCCGATGGGGATTGTACCTTCGTATTCAGTGCCCTCACGGGGTTCGCTGCCGTCAAGGGTGTACCTGATAGAGCCCATAGGAGCAACGAATAATTCGACAGTACGCTTGCCGTCCTTTGCTGTAAGCTTATTGCGTAGAACCAGCTTGTTGGACCAGGAAACCGGGTCACCGGTCTCGTACTGGCCTGACGGATCGCATACCAGGAAGTTTACCCGCAACGCGGGCGTGGTATAGGCTTGTTCCTCAAGCTGTTGGCTGGACTCGCTGACCGGGCCATCTTCGGCATAGTATATTTTTGGAGCCGGACCTGCATTCTGTGGATTAATTCGGAGACGAACCCGGCCGGTGTCATCAGGTTCTGACTCGACAATAACTTGAACTGAAGTCCGTTTTTTCTTTGGTTGTTTGGTGACATAACCATTTCCGAGGTCTTCCCACAGCCCGCGGTTGCAGGCGATGGACTTGAGAGTATCCAGACCCTTGGGTGGCAGCCACGACATACCGGCCTGTTCAAAATATCGGTCAGCCGCATCGGTCCAGCGGGTGTCATCCTGGTTCTCGGGCCAGAGAAAATCCTGGGCCTTGTCTCTTATGGCATCGAACTCCTTTTCAACATCGAGATAGAGCTTCAGCGGGTTGGATGTAAGCGTTTTTTCGATCTGCTCCTCACCATTGAAGGGCTTGGTGGCGTCGCGGGTCATGTCCAGGGCTTTGGCGGCAAGCTGGGCCGGTTTGCCCGCACGCTGGATCGGGAAGAGCACCTTGTCGAACAGGCCAAGGATGGTGGAGTTGAAATCCTGTTCATAGGTTTGCTGCTTCCTCTCGAGATCTTCCCTCTGCGGGTGGCCCTGGGGAATGCGGCCCTCGGCCTTTTGCGCGGCAAAATGCTGGCGCGCGGCCTTTTCCACACTGCCCATGGCAGTTTTGTCACCCGTGAGAACACATAGGTTGTTCTTCTGGCTTAGTCCTTCAAAAAACTTCTGAACTTCCTCGGGCGGAATCTTTGAGTCAGGGCTGACCACCAGCAAGACTCGTCCTCTGCGGACCCTGTCCGCAACATCTTCCAACTTCGGCAGCGGTAGCACCTCTTCGTAACAAGTCTTGCGCGTTGGTTTGAACATTTCCTTTAATCGGTGTCGAATAAGCTCATCGATCTGGTTCTCAGGCGCGTCATGGGCAAGGCTTTGAAGTAGTTTGGTGAGGTTTTCCTGCCTATCAAAATAATAGCGGCCCTCGGGCGTGTGATGCACATACCAGGCAACCTTTTCCAACTCTTCAAAGGCTGTCAGAAATTCGGACGGCTCCCGCAAAGGTGAAACAAGACATTCGACCATCTCCTCACGGGTAAGGCCTTTGACTGCATTGACGGCGGTGGAAAGGCTGGCACTAAGGAGCAATGCGCCGATCTGGGTAGCCGCTTCCTTGCCGGTCTGGAGGTCGATGATTTGGGCGTGGGCGGATTGCTGTGCGTCCCAAAGATCTTTTGCTATGACATCGCGCATGCCGGAGAATTCGGTCAGCTTGTCTCGAACTTCCTGGATAGATAAGTCAAAGTGCTGGGGGCCGATGAGGAAGACATCGTTTGCATTGCGGTCCCAAACTGATCTGAGGAGGCGTGAAGCAAGTTCGAGCAGGCCACGTGTCTGCTTGAATTGTTCGTTCTCCTTGAATAGGGCAATGATATTTTTGAGCCGTGGGTGGAATGGATAGGTTGCGGAGATCTCATCTGAGATTGCTTCGGCGCCGCGGTTTGCAGTCTTGGACTTTGCAGCCTCTTCCAGTTTTCGACCGAAGGCTTCTGCAATATCCCCGATTTCGGCCTCATCGGGAAGAGAGATGAAAAGACGCTTGCGTAAAATATCGTAAATTTCATTGGCGGCCAGGTCGACCGGAGTGATGCTGCGTTCCTGGCGGCCAAGTTCAGCGCGTGCGTCCTGGAGGGCTCGATTGATGAGTTTTCCACCTGTGTCGTAGGCAGCGGTGAGATCGGAGATAACAACACATACATTATTTTTTTTGCCGGCAGCCGTCAGCAGGTTCGCAAATGCGCGGGTGGCGATGTCGGCGACAGTACCGTTACCTACCTTCTGGGTATCAAGATAGTGGAAATACGGTGGCATCTCGTCAAGCAGGATAAGAACGGGTTGGTCCCCCTCGAATAGTTTGATCCAGTCCTTCTCGTCCGGGGCCTTGGGACCACTCGTCCAGAAGGCCTTGAATTGATCTCCCTTACCGAGTTGGTTTGCAATTTCCCCCCAGAAAAAATTATCAGGATTGTTGCGGCCGTTGAAGGCCCCAATGTCGGCGCTTTTAAAAGTAGATGCACTCGGTAATCCAGCGCAGTGCGTTTTGCGGAGTTCCGGATGCTTGGCGAGTAAACCGAATCCGACCAGCAGGTGGGTTTTACCGCCTCCCATGGCTTGTTTAAGATGAAAGATGGCCTGAGAAGAGGTTCCTGCCAGCCGGGCGATGCCTTCGCTGATCAGGTCCTGCATGCCCTGTGTGATGTGGGTTTTCTTGAAGAAAGCCGCACCATTTCCTTCGGCGTTAATCAACTCATCAAGCTGTTCGACTTGGTCGCTGAGCTTGATCGACAGTGCATTCGGTTGGAGTTGGCAGGCGTCGCGAACGGTTTTCATACCATCTCACCTCCATTTAAATATGTTGATCTGTTGTTAAATGCCTGCGATCGGGTACTGGCATATCTATTTTGGCTTCAATTTCTCTGAAAAAATTTAATATATCAACAAATAAGTGGCGTTAGCAATATATACTGCCTAAAAGTTTGTCATATCCGGTCAAATGCCACGAAGTGATAGCTCAAAGTTGAAAGCTGAAAGGGCATTTGGCCCTAATTAGGCGGTTTTCCAGTGTGAGATAGGGGAACGTTCGTGTAGAACGTGCATAGCTCTTTTTTAGGTTAACCCTATTGTCAGCTTTTTAGTAAGGGGATATTCTTTTTGGTCTTGGTTTTTAAAAGCATTCAAATCTCAGCGAGCTGCTGTTAGGCTTTCAGCACAAAAAACCCCGGTCTCAATACGAGAAACGGGGTTTTTGCTTACCCTAAATCATGGCTTTCTCCCAGTGCCCCGCTGCTGCTTCACAGCAAGCGGGATCTTCGCTCCGCTTCGACGGGCTAAGGGTTAAGGGTTGCGCCCAAAGGGCGGAATCGGGGAAACGGCGTGACGGAGAATGGGCGTTATTTATTCCCTTTTCCTAAAAAAGCCCCGGATGCTCTTTTTCAAGCCAGGTTTCAACTTCGTCTTTCAACTGTTTCACAAATTCAATGAGCTCATCCGCATCATTTTCCGTAACGCCTCCGATACAATCATATTCTACAATGTTCCTTTTAGCTCGGCAGGCATCAAGGTAATTCGCATCGTTTTTTCTTTCCGAACCAAGGATGAGAGTTAGAGCTTGAATAGTACGGTAGTGCTGCAAGGTTCGTTCAGCCTTGTAACCTTCAGCATAAAGAAGAACTGTGCAGAGCTTTAGAGCGGCATTGTATGCAATACCAAAACGCCAGTCAGTTGAAATGCCACCTTCTATTGCGTCTTTAAGGTCACGTTCGACAATGGCAAGAAGATTGCCTATTTCAGCGGTACTTGTTTTATGAGGCTTAATCCAACCGTTATCTGCCCATTGATTTAATGTCATTTTCTTCCCCGACTATGAAGAGCTTTCGCGATTCCATTACACCGGAAATAAAATGATCATCCGCTTCCATTCTTTTTCGGAACTCATTTATGTTTATAACATGTGGATTGATTTCTCTGCCGATTTTCTCTGATGTACCTGAGAGAAGACTGGAGATCCTGCGCAGGCCCAGATCACCAATCACTAATAGGTCCACATCACTATCAGCGGTTTCCTTACCTTCGGCAATGGAGCCGAAAATAAATGCCATTTGAATTCGATCATCCTTGAGTGCAGCCCTCAGAATGTCCGCGAGGCCAAGCGTTTTTAGGACCAACTTATGGATCTCAGGATACAAGGGATTTGCTTTATTGGCCTTATAATAGACCCTGTTACTATCCTTTCGCCCTTTGACCAGATCGAGCCTGACCAACTTGCTCAGTTCCTGCCGTATGGTTCTGTCGTTAAGTCCGGACCGGCGCTGAATCTCCCTAACGTAAAGCTCCTCTTCGATGGCACCAAAGAGAAGCCTGAAGATCTCTGCACGGGTGCGTGATGACAATATTTCGCTCAATGCATTCATATTGCGTGTTTATACCACGCATTTGCGTGGTATTTCCACTCATTTTTTTAAACCCAAAAAAGAGACTACGTTTTTGACCCCGGTTAAATACGCTTCGCTGCCGTTCGGAATTTAACGGGGCATGCTATGTTGACAAACTCCTGACGCCCATTCACTCCATCTCTTTGCCACTTTCACACTTCACACAATCATCAGAGAATCCCATCAAGATGAAAAAAACCTCACCTCTCTTTCTGAGAAACGGGGTTTTGGTGTGCCCTGAATCATGGCTTTCTCCCAATGCCCCGCTGCTGCTTCACAGCAAGCGGGATCTTCGCTCCGCTTCGACGGGCTAAGGGTTACGAGTTACGGGTTGCGAGTTACGGGTTAATGGTTGCGCCCAAAGGGCGGAATCGGAGAAACGGAGAAGAGCAGAATCGGGGATTCGGCGTGACGGTGAAACGCGACTCAGTCGCTCCGGTTAGCAAAAATCAAGCCTTCCTCCCTGCTGCTCTCTTTCCATAACCGGCACGGCCTTCCTTTACTTCAAAACCTATCCGTTTCCTA
>DAOUXC010000277.1 GCA_030666795.1 Desulfobacteraceae bacterium | reverse complement strand
TCTTTTCCCTCTCCTTAAGGGAGGGCAATAATATGATCCCCGGTTTGACAGGGATCTCCTCGTAATCCTTTGAATTGAAATCATAGTAATAGGATACACCGGCCTCTTTTTTGTAAAAGGCCTCCTTTCCGCTGTCCAACATCTCCGATACAGATGCAGGGATCTCGTAACCAGCGTCTTTCATCTTGGCCACGGATTTACTCAGCCCAATGGCATCCCAGACCTCAAAGGGACCCATTTTCCAGGCAAAGCCCCATTTCATGGCATTATCCACATTCACGATATCATCGGCGATTTCCGGGATACGGTTTGCAGAGTAAATCAGCGTCTCGGTCAGGGTGCGGAAGGTAAATTGGCCTGCCAAGTCATTGGCATAATAAAGCGTCTTGATTTTTTCGCCCTTGCCGGGCGCGTTCTTGGCCGCCTCTAATGAGGCAAATCTTACCTTTTCCTGCGGGGTATGTTCGAGGGTCTTGTAATCCAGGGAAAGGATCACCTTTTTACCTTTTTCGTCCTTACTCTTTTTGTAAAACCCCTGTTTGGTCTTTTCGCCCAAGAGATTTTTTTCGATCATCTGACTGATGAAATCAGGGGCCTTGAACATGTCCCGTTTTTCATCGTCAGGTGAACCGTCATACACGTTATCGGCCACATGAATCAGGGTATCCAGCCCTACTAAGTCCGCTGTCCTGAAGGAGGCGCTCTTGGGGTGACCAATGACGGGCCCTGTCAGTTTGTCCACTGCCTCAACGGTCAATCCCAGATCCAGCATGGTCTGTATACCATGCAGCATGCTGTATGTGCCGATCCGGTTGGCCACAAAGTTCGGGGTATCCTTTGCGTAGACAACCCCTTTTCCTACTATCTTTTCACATGTTTCGGCTAAGACTTCGACCACTTCCGGAAGGGTGTCCGGTCCCGGAACGATCTCTAAGAGCTTCATATATCTTGGGGGATTGAAAAAATGGGTAATGGCAAAATGTTTTCTGAAATCTTCCGACCGGTCTTCACACAGGTCTCTGGCAGGTATACCGGAGGTATTTGAGGTAACAATGGTTCCGGCCTTCAAAATCGTCTCAATCTTTTCAAAAACGATTTTCTTGATCTTCAAAAGCTCCACTACAACTTCGATTACGAGATCAACTTCGCCTAACCAGTCTAAATTGTCTTCCAAGTTTCCGATGGTAATGAGCTTGGCGTTTTCGGGTACATAAAAGGATGCCGGTTTTGACTTGAGCGCTATGTTTAATCCGTTCTGTGAGAGTTTATTCCTGAAGGCCTTGCTCTCCTCGGTCAGCCCCTTTTTCTTGTCATCGTCCGTGATTTTCGGGGGGACGATATCGAGAAGAACTGTCTCGATGCCCACATTGGCCAGCTGGGCGGCAATTGTCGCCCCCATCACCCCTGCCCCGATTATACCGGCCTTTTTTATTTTTATCTCCATATAAATGACCTCCTTCAAAGTTTCAGCTACAAATGGTTAAGATGGTCAAGGTTGAAAATGTCTCGGAATAGTTATAAGTTTTTGAAATTAATGTTTTTTAACGGAAGCCTGTTTATAACATCCGCAAGGAAGGATGGAAGATTGGAATAAAACTTCTTAAAACCCCTCATTCCATGACCCCACTATTTTCCCGCACTCCATTCTCTGTGTGCGGGACGAGCAAAGCGAACTATATTCATTTATGAATGAACTTTCATTCATTTCAGAAAACTAACACACCCCAAACGTGAAGTCAAATATTTTTTGTTAAAAAAACGTCAGGTCTCCATCCGATTCAACTTGCTGCAATACAATGGCTTTTTATATGTTAATTTTTTTTGCTGAAAGCCGAAAGCGGATGGCTGATAGCCCGAACCCAAAAAGGATAGTTTCTGGATGAGCACTATCTAATCCCCGTCCAATAAATTTCCCAAACCACCGAGAATCGATCCTTCACCCTTGCGACTTCCGCCGGCCGAGGGCGCGTGGGCAAGAATCCTGTCCGCCATGCGGGAAAATGGCAGGCTCTGCAGCAGGACGAGACCCGTGCCGCTGAGCGTGGCCAGAAAAAGTCCTTCGCCACCGAAAAACATGGACTTGAGATTTCCGGCCCGTTCGATATCGTAATTGATCCCCTTCGTAAAAGCCACCAGACAGCCTGTATCCACACGAAGGACATCATTGTTGAGCTTTTTCTGGATTACAGTACCACCCGCGTGAACGAAAACCATTCCGTCGCCCTTAAGGCGCTGGAGGATGAAGCCCTCTCCACCGAAAAAACCGGTCCCCAAGCGCTTTGTAAGCGCGATTCCAACTTCCGTACCAAGGGCTGCGGCCAAAAAGGCGTCTTTCTGGCACAACAGTTCACCGCCTACCTTTGTCATATCAACGGGGATGATTTTCCCCGGATAAGGGGCAGCAAAGGCAACACGTTTTTTCCCTGTTCCCTGGTTGGTAAAGTGGGTCAGAAAGATGGATTCTCCTGTGAGCACTCGTTTACCCACATTGAGCAGCTTTCCCATGACCCCTTCGTTCGCCTTTGATCCATCGCCCATACGGGCCTCGAAAGTAATGCCGTCTTCCATGTAGTTCATGGCCCCTGCCTCGGCAATGACTGTTTCGCCGGGATCCAGTTCCACCTCGACGATCTGTATATCGTCGCCCAAAACCTCATAGTCCACTTCGTGACATTTCATGGTTAGACCCTCCTCATGCCATGGACCCGCCGTCCACGGTAATGACCTCCCCGGTAATAAAATCGGAAAGGCCTGATGCCAGGAACAGGACTGTTCCTGTCACATCTTCGGTTTCAGCAATCCGTCCCATGGGGATGGTTCCGGTAATCTCCTTCAGCAAGCCTTCATTGCTCCAGAAAGGCTGGCTGAACTGGGTTCTCACCACACTGGGGGCCACGGCGTTGACGTTTATTTTATTCTGTGCAAGCTCAACGGCCAGGACCCTGGTAAGCATCTCCACGCCAGCTTTGGCAACGCAATATATACCCATGCCCATGGAGGCCTTTTTCGCCGCAATGGAGCTGATATTTACTATCTTCCCGCGACCGGCCTTTTTCATCAGCTTTACTGCTTGGGCTGAGGCCAGATATGTCCCCTTGAGATTTGTCTCAATAATTTTGTCCCACAGTCTTTCATCGGAATCCGCCACAGACGGGGTCAGAATATTCATGCCCACATTGTTAACGAGAATATCCAGTTTGCCGAATCGCTCCTCGATCGACTGGAACAGGGCAGCCACCTCGTCGGACTTACCCACATTTGTCTCCCTGGCCATCACATCCGTGCCCATCTTCCGGAACTCATCAACAGCCTGATCCAGGTTTTCCTGTTTTCGGCCGCAAATGGCAACATTCGCCCCGTTTTCGGCCATGGCCATGGCAATGGCCTTTCCCAATCCCCGGCTTCCGCCTGTCACCAGGGCTATTTTTCCTGATAAATCCAAATCCATTTTAGTCATTGTAACCTCCTCTGATAGGGGTAAAGCATCAATATCATAATTACATAACCAAAAAGAAGTGCACACGCAACAAAAAGTATTGCGTTTTTCAGACAAAACATTCTAAATTCAGAATCATTGTAATTATTCAATAAGTAACGGCGTTAGTCCATAATGCCTCGACTGTTTGCCTGTCGAAGCGAAGCGTAGATCCCGCTATCGGGGCCTTCCTTGTGTTAGGGAGCCGATCGTTATTAAATAGATGTCTGCGTAAATTTGAGTTCTCCCAAATATTGAGCAAATACGAACCATTAAACAGGAAGAGAAAGGAGCCCATCATGAAATTTGTTATCATTGGCGGAGACGCGGCAGGCATGAGTGCTGCAAGCCGTGCCAAACGAAATCTTCCCGACACGGAGGTCACGGTCCTTGAACAGACACAGGACGTTTCCTACAGCGCCTGCGGAATGCCCTATAATATAGCCGATCCCGACCGGGAGATGGATGATCTTGTGGTACGTCATGCCCATGTTTTCAGGGAAAAGCAGGGAATTGATTTAAGGACAGGGCATCGCGTGGAAGGCATTGACCGCACCGTCAAAACGGTCACGGGCAGGGACCTTAAAGGCCGGGAATTCGAAATTTCCTATGACAAACTCCTGATCGCAACGGGCGCTTCCCCTGTTATACCGGACCTCCCCGGGTTTGATCTACCGGGTGTCATGCCCCTTAAAAGCCTCGATGATGGTAAAAAAATCAAGGATTTTATTCGCTCTCAGGATGTCAAAAAGGTTGTCATTATCGGGATGGGCTATATTGCATTAGAGATGTGTGAGGCCCTGAGAGAAAGAGAGATAGAGGTCAGCATGGTCAAACCCCGGCCCATGTTTCTCCCCTGGATGAACCCGGACTTGGCTTCAGTGGTCAACGAGGAAGTCGAGGGCCACGGCGTAGAAATCCATTTGGGACATAAAATTGATCGTATTGAAGAGTCCGGCAATTCCCTGAAGGTCATCTGCCCGGATATGACCCTTGAAGGCCAGGCAGTCCTGGTGGCCATAGGGGTCAGGCCGAACAGTGAAATGGCTGCCGGAGCCGGCCTCGATCTTGGCCCATACGGCTCCATTGCAGTGGACAGGACCCTGAAGACGACTGATGAAAATATATATTCTGCGGGAGATTGTGCGGACGCCTACCATGTAGTGACCGGCCGGAAGACATGGGTACCTTTGGCACTCAGGGCCAACAGGGCGGGTTGGGCCGTGGCGGACAACGTAACCGGCAAAAGGACAGAGCTTGAGGGAATTGCCGGATCTGCCGTATTTAAGGTCTTCGACCTTCAGGTGGCCAGGACCGGCCTGAGTGTGGGCGAGGCCGAAGAAGCCGGATTCGATCCAATAGAGGCGGCGGTCAAAACCCGTTCCCGTGCCCATGCCCATCCGGGATCCACGACAATGCATGTCCAGATAGTTGGTGATAAAAAAACAGGCAGGCTTTTAGGGATGCAGATAGTGGGAAGAGAGGGCGCGGTTCACAGGATTAAGGCACCATCGGTCGCCCTGCATTGCAAAATGACCGTCGAGGCATTCAGCCAGTGTGACCTGGCCTATGCCCCGCCGTTCAGCCCTACATGGGACCCCATGCTGACTGCGGCCAACCAGCTTCTTAAGAAAATGTAGCATATGAGTTCTGTCCAAAATAAATCGATATTTTGATTTGGCTCTAATAATTTCAGTAGGTTAATTTTCGAAATTTGTGTTTTTCATTTCAGGTTATGATGTGAAATCCTATTGGCAGGGAGACGGCATATTCTCTTC
>DAOUXC010000276.1 GCA_030666795.1 Desulfobacteraceae bacterium | reverse complement strand
CAAACAAATTCCAATGACCAAAATTCGAAAATCCAAACGACGTATTGTCCTTGAAGGCTTTGGTCATTAAATATTTGAATTTTAGGTTCTTGCCTGCCTTTGGAATGGTGTTTGTTATTTTGTGCTTGGTATTTGTGCTTTGTTTGTAATGTGGTGCTTGTAATTTGTATTTTAAGGCACAAACCTCAAAGGCAAAGCCATCTGATTTTCACCTAGCCCTGAGGACCAGGTTTAATAAATCCAATAAAAAATGGTGCCCCCAAAAACGGTCTGGAAACTTAAACCCCCTTCCCCCCTGGCTTCACAGCTTGCCCTTGAAGCCGGTTTGACTCCCTTACAGGCGCAATTACTGATAAACCGCGGTATTTCCAACCAATCGCAGGCAAAGTCATTTCTGTGTCCCCGCCTGGCCGATATGGCGGACCCTATGCTCCTCAAGGATATGGATTGTGCCCTTCCCGTGATCCTCAAAGCGATTGAGGATCGAAAAAAGATTACAATCTATGGAGATTATGATGCTGACGGGCTGACTGCCACTGCCCTTTTGCTGAACTTCTTTACATGTCTTGGAATTGAAACCTCATTTTACATCCCCAACCGGTTAAGGGAGGGTTACGGCCTGAACAAGGAGGCCGTTGAGACCATCGCGGCAGACGGGACAGGCCTCATCATCACGGTAGACTGCGGCATCTCAAATTCAAAAGAGATCGCTTTTGCAAAAAGCCTGGGAATAAGTGTTGTAGTTACGGACCATCACCAGGTCCCTCAAGGCTTTACAGCCGATTATCCGGTTGTAGATCCTCACCGGGCCGACTGCCCTTTCCCTTTCAAAGACCTTGCAGGTGTGGGTTTGGCTTTTTTCCTGTCGGTTGCCGTAAGGACCGCCCTGCGTAAAAAAGGCTGGTTTGAAACAGCACCCGAACCCGACTTGAAGGACTATCTTGATCTGGTTGCATTAGGAACCGTTGCTGACAGGGTGCCCCTTCTGGATCAGAACCGAATACTTGTGAGCAACGGTCTGGGGATTATAGGCAGGTCCCGGTGGGTAGGGATAAAGGCCATGCTCAATGTTTCCGGAATTGAGGACCCGGACATTACTGCGGGTGACCTGGCTTTCAGACTTGGGCCCAGGCTTAACGCCCCCGGCAGGATGGATGATCCCGGGATAGTCGTAGAAATCCTTACAACTGATGATACCCTTCTGGCAAAAGACCTTGCCTTGGTCATTAATGACGCAAATATTAAACGCCAGGGCGTTGAACGCCGTATTCTTGGCAAGATAGAAGCAAAGATAAAAAAAACAGAGGGGATCAATGATCGCAGGGCCCTTGTCATGTCAGGGGAAGACTGGCACAAGGGGGTCCTGGGTATTGTGGCATCAAGGCTCGTGGATAAATATAACCGCCCCGCCCTTGTCCTTGGTGTTCAGGACGGCATGGCCGTCGGGTCAGGAAGAAGCATTGATGGTTTCAATCTTTATGAGGCATTGGGCCGGGTAAGACATCTTTTTGAGAAATTCGGCGGCCATGCGCATGCAGCCGGATTTACATTGAAGGCGGCAAACCTTGAGACACTGAGAAATGAATTAGAAGGTCTTGCCGGAAAAACCCTGAAACATGTGGCCCTGGTTCCTGCAATCGACCTGGACGCCGAGGTTGTCCTCGGCCACATAACTTTCGACATGGTCAGACAGGTGAGGGCCTTAGGCCCGTTTGGAGATGGAAATCGCGAACCGGTCTTTGTGGCCCGTTCATTGGAAGTTGCAGAATCGCGGATTGTGGGTGAGAGGCACCTTAAACTCAGGGTAAGTCAGGGAGGAACGTCCCATGAGGCAATCGGTTTCGGGCTGTCTGATAAACATCCCCTCAAGGGAAAGACCGTCAGCATAGTCTTCACTCCGGAGCTGAACCGCTGGAAGGGATATGAGCGTATTCAGCTCCGGATTATCGACTTAATCCTCGAAAATCCTGGCAGCAAGCTCAATGTCTTCGGGACAGAAAATAAATAGAGATTTTTCCCCATCAGGAAGTGCTGAACCATATACGTAGTTGATGTTTATTCCTTCCTCGCCGAATTTTTTTGCCATTTCCGCCAAGGTTCCCGGTTTGTTTTCAATCTCCAGGGCAATAACCGGCATAATGTCAAAGACATAACCCCCTCTGGACAGGAGATCAATAGCCCTGTCCGTGTTTTCTACCAGAAGACGGATTAATGCATGATCGGCTGAGTCCTTTTGCATGGAGCCGTAACTCGCGGCAGGCGCAACCCTCTTCAGGGTTTTTCCCCTTGCCTTGAAGAGCCCCTGGACATATTCCGAGGCATCCTGAATGGTCAGGGCGTCAATGTTGATCCCGGCCTCCGACATCGTGGTTGCAAGTTTTCCCAGTTCACCGGGCACATTTTCAAGAAAAAGGGATATCTCGGTTCGTACCATTTTTTCACTCCTAAATTAATCTTCATTCAAAGTCTTAAAGTATTTTAAAAAATCCGACTCCGTTGAAAGGACGAGAGAACTCTCCTTGTCCATGGTTTTCTTATAGACATCGAGTGTTTTAAGAAAGGAGTAAAAGCCGGGGTCCTTGCTGTAGGCCTGTGCATATATCAGAGTGGATTCCGCGTCCGCCTTGCCCTTTATTTCCTGGGCCTTTCTGTAAGCCACGGACGTGATTTTCTTTAATTCCTTTCCCCTGTTACCTTCTATCTTCCGCGCCTCACCCAGGCCCTCGGACCGGAATTTTTCAGCAATCTGCTTCCTCTCGGCGATCATCCTTCCATAAACCGATCTGCGGACTTCCTCCACATAATTCAGACGTTTTATTTCGACGTCAACGAGGAGGATACCGAATCCTTTCAACTTGGGCATTGCTTGTTCTAAAATTTTTTCGACTATCTTTTGCCTTCCGGTAGTGATCTCACGTATAACCCTCTCCTCCTGTATCTTGTCAATGCCTACTTCATAAGTATCCAGTTCGCGATTTGTCCAACGAACGGTCTCTATGAGGTGATATGAGGAAATGAAGTTGCGGACCGCAGCATCTATAATATCGTCCAACCGGGCTAAGCCCCCTGTAACATTATTAACCGTCTGGAAAAACTTTAAAGGATCAACCACTTTCCATCTCGCGAAGGTATCCACGTAGATGTATGTCTTGTCCAGAGTCGGGATCTGGCTGGGATCTCCGTCCCATTCGAGGAGATTTTTGGGGAAGTAGTTGGCCTCCTGGATGATGGGCCATTTAAAATTAAGACCCGGTTCTGTTATGGGATTACCTATCGCCTTGCCGAACTGGGTAACGACCACCTGCTGGGTCTCATCCACGGTGAAGGCGGCTGAATAGACTGCAATCAGGATAATAACAATCGGAACAATAATTAACTTGGATTTCATTATTTGCCTCCTTTGGATTTCCCGAGGTTGAGCAAGGGAAGCAGATTTTTCTGGTCCGCGTCCACGATAAACTTGTCCCCCAGTTTGGGAAAGATCTCCTGGATTGCCTCTAAATACAGACGTCTCCGTGTAATATCCTGCGCCTTGTTGTATTCCTCGTAAAGCGCAAGAAATCGAGCCGCATCGCCCTTTGCACGATTCACACGGTCAAGGGCATAACCTTCGGCCGACCTGATGGTTTTTTCAGCATCTCCCTTGGCAGCAGGGATGACCTTGTTGTAGGCCTCCCTGGCCTGGTAGATCATTCTCTCTTTTTCCTGTGTGGCCTGGTTCACCTCATTGAAGGATGCCTGAACCGGTTCGGGAACATTCGTCTTTTTCATTTCTATGGTAGTGATTTTGATGCCTGTTTCGGCCCCATCCAATTCCTTCTGCAAAAGAGCTCTGGCGCTCCCGGCTATTTCTTCCCGTTTGCTGATGACCTCGTTGATACTCCGATCCCCTATCACCAGGCGCATGCTGGACTCGGCCAGGTCCCTCAAGGTAGCCCTGACATTGTGGACCTTAAACAGATATTTGAACGGGTCTTTAATCCGGTATTGCACAATCCAGGGGACCACCGCAACATTCAGGTCTCCCGTGAGCATGAGGGACTCGGCCGCGTAGGCAGTGCCGGATGCATAGCGGGTCCGTACCCCTGCCTTTACGGTTCGAAAACCGAATTCCTCTTTATGGACCAGCTTTACCTTCAACTTGGTGACTTTTTCTATACCGCTCGGCCATTTGAAATGAAAGCCCGGCTGGGTCGTCCTTACGTGTCGTCCAAAGCGCTGGACAATACCTTCCTCGCCCACACCGACCGTGTACCAGGAACTGGTGCCGATGATGAAGAGGATAATCACGACGACAATAAGCCAGATGCCGCCGGGAAGCTTTCCCTTTGCCCCCCTGATTTTTTCGAGCACGTCATCCATGTCCGGAGGACCGCCGGGTGCTCCGCCCGACCCTCCTCTTTTTTTCTGCTGCTGCAATTTATCCCAATCCCAGGCCATGTTATGACTCCTTTGAAAAAATGGATCACTTTTTTGCATTTTTATGGAGAAGAGAAAAATCCTGTAAGATTTAAAGTATATAGACAAAACCTTATGAGGTCAAGGAATAATGCTTTTTCAGGACCCTGTCTTGACTTTAGTATCCATGGCATTTAAGCTTGTTTTATGGAAAAAAAGGGCGATTCTCTGATACCGCTAAAGGATGTTATCTCGGATATTTTGAGCGACCCCACCCTGCCCTTTAATCCCGATGATGCCAATATCTGGAGGGTCTGGGAAGAGGTAGTTGGTCCGGCCATCTCAAAAAATGCCAGGCCTTTATGGATCAAAAACGGTAAACTCAAGGTCACGGTTTCAGACCCCATATGGCTTCAGGAATTACAGTTTGTGGAGAAGGACATAAGGGAAAAATTAAACGACAAATTAGGCCGAAAGGGAGTAGATAAAATTGAATTCAGGGTGGGGGCTAAATAGAAAAATTCCCCTGTCCGATAAGGGGCGGAAGAATTTCCAGCCCCGGTTTTCCACCCAACACAGCCTCAATAAGGGCGAGCTTGGCACCTGATTGCAGACCGGGATAATTGATTCGTACCTTTTTTGGCTCCAAATCAAAACGCCTCATGCGAAGCAGGATATCCACAAGACGAACAGAGGGATAAATCATGGCCAGCCTGCCCTTTTTCCTCAGAAGATTTCTAGCGGCCCGCAAGATATCATCAATGGAGGCCAAAATTTCGTGCCTGGCAATGGCCCTGCGTTGATCCGGATTGATACGCCCGCTCTCGGCCTTACGATAAGGGGGGGTGCATATAACCACATCGGCCAATTT
>DAOUXC010000243.1 GCA_030666795.1 Desulfobacteraceae bacterium | reverse complement strand
GTTGATCGATGATCAGGATTCAAGGGGTCGAGGATTCAAGGATTCGAGTGAAAGAGAACCTTTACAAGGATTTCAAAGGATTGAAGTTGTTCCAGAAATCATATGAACTCTGTTTAGAGATATAAAATAATGGCAGAATTCTCAAATGATAAAGGGGACGGCAGGGATTAAAAAATTGATAAAAAAATTGATAAAATCGTTAGAAAACAAGCACTTGACCCCTTGAACCCTAGAGTCCTTGACCACTTTCTCCCAACTAATTGGGAGAAGAACCAGATTTATTAAGAACGACTTTTTACGAGCTCATCAAGTTTATAACGCTAAAGTATTTCGAGGGAGATAAATGACAGTGGAAGTGGACACAAAAAACCTTATTATCCATATTGCAGAAATCATGATCAACGAACTCAAACTTGAAGATGTAACACCCGAAACATTTGATCCTGAAATCGATCTGGTTGATGAAGTGGGTATTGACAGCATGGATCTCGCGACTGTCGCCCTTGTGATTCAGGACGAGTACGGAATAAGAATAGACGAGGATGATTATCCAAAATTGACGACGATTCGGTTAATAGCGGACTATGTCGGGGAGAGGTTGAAAAGGTAAGTATCCGCATAATAACCCCGGGAGATCAGTAAGTGGCATTACCAAGGAAAAAGCATGAGAACAACAATCAGGATCAGCGCGAAGACAGATGGAAGTTCTCTGACCTTGTGGCAGATCCCCAAATAGGGGATAGGTGGGAAAAGGTTCGTAAATATTTTTTCCTGCGCGAGTCCACCTATGACATGACCAACCGGTGTAACATCAGGTGCGAGGGGTGTTATTACTATGTGGGTGAAAAGCAATTTGCCGGGGAAAACAGAGACCCTGAAGCCTGGCGCAGGCTTATGAAGGGAGAGAAATCAAGGGGTATTACATATGTTGTTCTTGCGGGGGCCGAACCATCCCTGGTCCCCGAACTATGTGAGGTCTGTTATCAGGAGATACCTTTAGGCGCTATTGCATCCAATGGTATAAAACGTATACCACAATCTATTGATTATAAGATTCACATCTCGGTCTGGGGAAATGATGAGACAAGCTTTAAAGTCAGAAGCGCCAAAAATATGCTGCTCAAACAGATAGAGAATTATAAAGCTGACCCAAGGGCGGTCTTTGTCTATACCTTTACCCGGGAAAATATTGATGAGATTCACGCCGTGATGGATCTCCTTGCGGAACATGCGTGCCGGATTACCTTTAACATGTTTTCCGCGCCCGTGGGCTATGCGGGCCCCCTTCGTCATACCGAAGAATCCCTCATGCATACCCGCAAGACAATCATGAAGCTCATGTCTGCATATCCGGAAAACGTCCTTTTTTCTCCTTATAATGTTGTCGCCCATACCCACAGCCACGGACTTCATGATCTTTTTGCCTGCTCGTATCCGAGGATGAATCCTTCTACCGACATAGGGCTGGGCCGGTCCTTCAGACAATATCGAACGGATCTTACCTGGGATCGGGATGTTGCCTGTTGCGTACCGGATACGGACTGCCATGACTGCAGGCACTATGCAGCGGGGAGTGCAATAGTGACTGCAAGGTTGTTTCGTCATGCAACGGATCCCGATACATTCAAATCCTGGCTCGACTATGTTGACACGTATCTTGCTGTCTGGGTCATGGGATATGAGAAAGGCAAAAACCTCTGTGATTATCCGGTCGCCCCGCCAGGCTATAATATCTTTTAATAAAAATAGAAATCCACATCCTCTAAGCGTGGATTTTGTTATTTCAGGAGTTGTTCAATGAAGACGGTCAGTTCATTGCTCGATGAAGAGTGGTATGAAAGGTATAAATCAATCTCCAGGTTGAACATTCGGAGTTCCATATATGATGTGACCAATAGATGTAATCTCCGTTGCAAAGGGTGTTTCTTTTTTTCCTCTGGTGAGGACAAAGTGGCAAAAGAAGAGATGGATCCGGAGAAATGGGAGAATTTCATAGACAATGAGAAGAAAAGGGGTGTTAACCTTGCTATTCTGATCGGGGGAGAACCCACAATCTGTCTTGACAGGGTTGAGGCGTTCTATACGCGGTTATCCACGTTTTGTGCGACAAACGGCATAATAAAGGTTCCAAGAGACAGATTCCCGCATATGATGGTCGGTATCTCGTTGTGGGGTGATGAAGAGGACGAAAAAGTCCTCAGGGGAAAAGATACATTCTCCATATCCAGTAAAAATTATTATGGGGACCCCCATGCCTACTATCTATATACAATCACGCCGAAACAGATAGGAAAGACAGAACGTATTATCTCCAAGATTCGAGACGTAGGTGTTAAGGTTCATATGCAGTTGCTCTCAAATGATGAAGGTGTTGAGAATTTTTTCTGGACCAAAGAAGAGTTGGAAGATATTCGAGCCGAGATGGATGGAATGCTCGACAGGTATCCGGATACGGTAATATCCTCCAAATATTATCACGAAATCATCACCACGGGAAAGATGTTGGACAGAACCTTCGGCTGGGGAGAATGCCCTTCCGTAACCGAGCCCACTGACCGCAGGGAGCCCAGACCGAAAAGTCTGATAGGTTTTATACGTTGGGCCTCGGACCTGAAGACAATGCATCGATGCTGTACATCTGAAACACGAGACTGTTCCATCTGTAAGGATGGGGCTGCACATATGAGTTGGGTAATGGTAAACAAGAGGGCACACATGCGTTCAGAAAAGGACCTTCACAATTGGATAGAGGTTTACGAGATGTTCGCAAAGCTCTACCAGTTTATTCCATGGTAGTTGTTACAAAGGTTAATCGGTTCAACGTTCACGGTTCAAGGTTAAAGAGTAACAGGAATTGTATCCGTTTATGGAGTATTTAACTTGAAGGCAATCCCAAACATCGCAATACGTTAGCCTGTTATTCTCTGAATTGTGCACTTCAAACGTTTCGTGAATGGCTGCCAAAAATTCAACCCCAATATGAATTCAAAAAAGACTGTTATTATAGGATATGACGCTGTTTCACCCCTCGGGATAGACCTGGAAACCCAGTGGGACAGGGCCGCAAGGGGCGAAAGCGGAATAGGAAAACTTACACGCTTTCCCGTAAATGAAGATTTTCCCGTCAACATAGCGGGCCAGGTTGAGGATATCGATGTCACCCCATATCCTTTCCTTTCCCCCCGCAGCCTGGCGCACTGGACATCCCCCATCTTTAAATATGCCATGCTTGTTGCGCACCGGGCCCTTGAAAAAAGCGGGGTTGAGATCACCCCCGAGCTTTCTCCACGGGTTGCAGTTACCTTCAGTTCCGCGGTAGGGGGCCAGGACGCGGTTTTAGATGCAGACAGGCGCATGATCTCGGAAGGGAAGCTGCCACATCCCTTTACAAATCCCAATTCATGTATAAACATGGTGGGAGGAAAGGTATCTATTTTAGCCAATGCCACCGGCCCCATTACATCGACTATTACGGCTTGTGCCACAGGTATAACATCGGTCATCATCGCGTCCATGTTGCTGGACCAGGGGAAGGCGGATGTTGCCATATGCGGGGCCGTTGATTTTGCACTGGTCGGACCTATTGTGGCCGGTTTTGCGACCATGAACGGAGCTTATACTCCCAAGGAAGGTCAACCACCTGAGCATCCGACAAGGGTAAGCCGGCCCTTTGCCGTTGACAGGAGAGGGTTCGTTATATCAGAGGGTGCCGGAAGCATCATAATCGCGACAAGGGAATTTGCCGATGCCCACGGCATAGATTACAATCTTGAACTGGCCGGTTGGGGTATGACTTCGGATGCCTATCATTTTGTTGCCCCCAATCTTGACACGGTAAAGCGATGCATTGTCGAAAGTATGGAAAACGTGGGAATCGGGCCCGTTGATATCGACTCGATAAATGCGCATGCCACATCAACAAGGGTGGGCGATAAGGTGGAGTTCGATGCATTAAAAGCGGTTTTCGGAGATCGTATCCCTCCGGTTTCCGCAAACAAGTCTCTTATCGGTCATGCCATGGGGGCATCAAGCGCCATTGAATCGATCTTTGCCATGGAGGGAATGGTCAAAAACAGACTGCTCCCAACCATCAACCATAAGCCTGATCCTGAAATAGAATTGGATTGCGTTGCGGAAGGGGTACGTGACCTGAACCAGGAGTTCCTGTTAAAGAATTCATTCGGTTTTGGGGGCTGTAATTCGTGTGTTGTTTTCAGGAGGATAAAATAACACCCTAATTGAGTCAAAACTCAATTAGGGAGGTGTCAGCGATCAGCGGTCAGCCTTCAGCCTGGGAATTTTAAACATATATTTATATGTCTTCTATATCAATTTTATCATTGTCTAATCAAAAGGCCTTAAGCTGATTGCCGATAGCTGAATGCCGAGTGCTTCAATTGAGCGTTTTCGCTCAATTCGGGTAACAATAAAAACATGAAAGCCCCAAAAAACAGACGTGTATTTGTCATAGGCTACGGAGCGGCAACCCCCCTTGGTTTGACGTTCAAAGAGTCATGGGAACGGGCAGTCAAGGGAGAAGCCGGTTTTGGAAGGGTTACCAGATGTAAAGTCGATTCCCTCTGCAATGTGGTGGGTGAGATCCCTGAATGGGACCCCCTGGATCTGGATTTTGTTGACGGAAAAGAGGCATACAACTGGAATGCCGGTTTTGTCCTCTTAACGGTAGCGGTCTGCAAGGAAGCGCTTGACAACTCAGGCCTTCAGATGGATAAGGATACCGGACCGAGAACGGCCTGTCTTATCGGATCGGCCTTGAACGGGAGCGACGCGTTTCGTATCGCGATGGATAACTATGTGAACAAAGGGCCTTTAAAGGTAAGTCCATACCTGCTGCCGAATCTGTGCGCCAACTTGCCGTCAGGCAAGGCCGGTATGCTCCTGGGGTTTACCGGCCCGGTTTTTTCTCCCCAGGGGGCCTGCGCTTCAGGCAACCACGCAATCGGGATCGGTTCGAGGATGATACGGGACGGGGATTGTGACTTTGTCCTCGCGGGGGGCGCCGAAACATGTGTTGTTCCAGAGATTATTCACGGATTTGAAAACATGAATGCCACAATCAAGGTCCTCCCCGGGGATCGGGCGTATGATGACCCATCCCAGGCATCGCGTCCTTTCAGCATTGACAGAAAGGGCTTTGTCCTTTCCGAAGGGGGAGGCGTGCTTGTCTTAGCCGCCGAAGAAATGCTTGCGACCTATGGGCTTACCCCTAAAGCGGAAGTATTGGGCATCGGTTGGACCTCGGATGCCTATCATTTTACGAGGCCCAGGGCGGAAACCGTCATTCGTTCTATCAAGGAGTCTATTGAAGATGCCGGGTTAGAGCCCGGAGATATTCAATATGTAAACACACATGGGACATCTACACCAAGAGGCGACAGCATTGAAGTTCAATGCCTGAGAACGGTTTTCGGCAGACAACTGGAAAAGATTCCCGTAACATCCAATAAATCCCAAATCGGCCATACGCTTGGGGCCGCGGCCGCCATAGAAGGGGCCTTAAGTATAGAAGCCATGCAAAACGGCGTCATACTTCCCACAATTAACCATATACCCGACCCGGAATTTGAGGACATTGACGTGGTTCCTGACAATGCCAGGAAATATGCCTATGATATCTTTGTTTCCAATGCATTCGGATTCGGCGGGACAAACTGCTGCGTAGTCTTTAGAGGGACGTAACAGTCAATAGATAGCGGCGTTAATTCATAACGGCAAGGCATGCGGAACTCTTTTCAAAGAGCCGCATAACCTTGCTGTGGCTCGAATCACGGCGGTCCTCTTTACAATTCGGCCCGGACAGCCCCTTCGATGATAGCTCCTATTGTGTTTGGCTGTCCCGCCTGTCGGAAGCCGACTGGTTAAGGTATTTGGGGCGTGGCAGATGCGTTGTAGAGATAAAAATGCGCCTCTTTGAAAAGAGTTCC
>DAOUXC010000111.1 GCA_030666795.1 Desulfobacteraceae bacterium | reverse complement strand
TGAAATCACCCCCGCATAGCGGGATCTTCGACACGCCGGGAAGCTCGGAATCGAAGAAAAGACTGCTTCAACCTTCCCATCTGCCAACTTCATATCTGAACAGTTTCGCGGTACTCATTAACCGGATGAACCCTGTTTTATCCCTATTCCGTTCTAATTGAGAAGATTATATGAGATTTGCCAATGCGCGTCAACCGATTGAAATTGTGGAAGGCTGTGTGATTATCCTGTCAATGGCCCGAATGCGGAATCAGTGACCGGCATTTCCCGGAACCCGCTACCGGGGAGTGAGGTTATCAGGTTGTCCGACCTGGCTCCCCCGTCCTTTTAAGCGGCACGGCAGAGAAGTGTGGCAGATACGGTGAGGAAAAAATTCTTGATCATCGGAACAAAAGCTGTAAAGAGGGCCGGATAGATTTATTTACAATAGGTAATGCAATTAAAGCCCCACATAATCATTTTCCCGAAATCGAAAATAACCCTTTTCACTCATCCGAATAAAGGGTATGGCTGCAGATGTCAAAGTAACCAGGGTAAGGTGCAGGGAATCGAGGTTTGATCCCAATTCGTTCACCCTCTGCTGGAAGTGGGTCAATTCCGAAGCGATGTCCTCTATTTTCTCTTCTGAAACATACCCGCCTATTTTGAAAGGGACGTCGGCCAATAATTTTCCGTTGACGGATAATACCATGCCCCCCTGATTTTCAATAACCCGATTGATGGCCGTGACAAGATCATGATCATTTTCTCCGATGGCTATAATACCGGATGCATCCCAGCAGAGGCTCGTGGCCACAGCCCCTCTTTTTTGGCCCCAGCCCCTTATAAAACCTACGAATTTTTCACCTCTGCCGCTAACCCTCTCAATAAATACGATTTTCAATACGTCCTGTTCGGGATCCGGGGAAATCATTCCATTGAAGGGCGTGACCTTCACTTTCCCTTCCCTGGTCACCAGTCCCCCCGGTTGAATATCCATAGTCCTCATCTCTCCTTTCGAACCGATTGCCGATAAAGGCACCGCTAAGCTGTCTTCGGCAAGGGGGTCTACCAACACGGTATTAAAGAGATTATCCGGATAAGGCGTCCTGGGCAGGGGAACCACTGTTTTACCCCCCTCTGCAATGATCCGACCCTCTGATATCACCAGATCGGGCTTCATAATGTCCGGTTGCGGTAACAGCAGGATATCCGCGAATCGACCCGGCGCAAGTCCGCCTGTAATATAACTCAGACCTAAATGTTCCGCCGGGTTGATACTGACCATTTGAACGGCCTTTACCGGTTCAAGACCCAAATCCACGGCCTTCTGGACCACATCATGGAGATAGCCGCCCTTTATAAGAAGTTCAGGGCTTGTGCCGTCCGTGGAAAGGGTGACTCTTCTCAAGTCTATGTCGTCCTTCAGGGGCAGAATAATGTCGAGATCGCGTCTGATGTAACCTTCACGGAGAAAGACGGCGTAACCCAGCTCAAGTCTTGAAAGGACGTCCTCCGTGGAAACGGCCTCATGGCAGGACAGGGCTCCCGCGGCCGCGTAGGCCGCAAGTCTTTTATCATAGGCCCCGGCGCCGTGGCCCTGCACCGTCTTGCCGGCGGCCAGTGTTTCCCGAATCAGAGAAAACACGCGATCGTCAGGGTTTAGAATGGCGCCCTGCCAGTAGGATTCTCCCAGGCCAATGACCCTTTCATCCTCCAAAAGCTCTCGAACTTCGGCCTGGGTGATAAGAAGAGGGCGGGCGGCCGGGCTGGTGGTAACCATTGGGGGGATAAGACAATAGAACTTTACGGGATGTTTTCGGACCTGATCCAGAAAGGCCCTGAAACCGGCGGCTCCAAGGGAGAATCCAAAATTTTCCACCTCAGTGATCAAAGTCGTGGTGCCGCCGGGAATCGCATATTTCAGGAAATCCGCAGTATCCCAATAAGCGGAAACATGCGTGTGCGAGTCTATGTATCCCGGACAGATGATTCTTTCATCCGCATCCATGACAAGGGTATCTTCACCGATGGTAAACGCGGCATCAGGACCCACATAGGCGATCCATTTATCCCAAATGGCGACCGAACGCCGTGGCAGCATCCTTCCCGTGTAGACGTCCAGCAAAACACCGTCCCTGATAACCATATCTGCAGGCTTACGACCCAGGGCCACCTCCACAAGATCACGGTTATAAGCGTTATGAGTAAACATTCTGAATCCTTTCGATCGGTTTGATGGCTTTGTCAGTCAGTTGAAATTAGCCGATTATGGGCAACACTGCAAGACGGAAATGAAGGAACCGGAGGCGAAACAGTACCAACAAGACTTTCCAGGTTTATGGAGAGAAAATGATTTTCCTTTTTTTTGCAAAGATTCAGCCCAGACTCCGAATAAAATTTCCTACGGAATCGATCCCCTTCTTTTCCATTGTCCGGATGGTTTGGCTACCAATGACGGCGATCTCCGCCTTTCCTTTCAGGAAATCAATATCCGCCTTTTCTTTGATCCCGAAACCGAGTGCCAGAGGAAGGGATGTCGCCTCGCGGCATTGGGAAAGGTATACTCCCAAATCATCTGAAAAGTTTGTAGTTTCACCTGTGACGCCTTTTCTGGCAATGCAGTAAACAAATCCCCTGGCAAAGTTGTCAAGGGATTTCATGCGCTCGATGGTCGTGGTGGGTGAAATGATAAGGATAGGGGCCAGGTCGAACTCCTTCATGTCATTAAGATATTCCTGCCCCTCTTCCGGAGGGAGGTCGGGTATGATGGCCCCCCTCAGATTTCGTGTGGCCATGCTTGAAACAAAACGCTTGGTGCCATACCTGTAAGGGATATTACAATAGCTCATGATAAGAAAGGGGATATCAAATGCCCGGGTGGCTTTCTCGGCAAGATCGAAACATCCTTGCACGGTGGCCCCGCTCTCCAGAGCCCGCTGGTTGGCGCGAAGTATCACCGGCCCATCGGCAATGGGATCGGAGAAAGGGATCTGCAATTCCATC
This sequence comes from Desulfobacteraceae bacterium, assembly GCA_030666795.1. Taxonomy (GTDB): domain Bacteria; phylum Desulfobacterota; class DSM-4660; order Desulfatiglandales; family Desulfatiglandaceae; genus JAIOSR01. The sequence goes on along the minus strand of DAOUXC010000111.1, from coordinate 6,870 downwards.
AGATCAACGCCCGCCTTCACCATGGTCTCAATGATTCTGAAGGAATCATCAAAAGAGGGATATCCAAGGACAATATGGGTCATGAGCAGGATATCCTTTTTTTTCAGTCTTTCTCTAAGATAGGACTCAAGCACGGTAGTCCTTTGCTTTCTTCTTGATGAATTCCTGCCAGTCCGGGTCAGCATATGCATCGGCTATTGTGAATATGTCTTTATCGCCTCTGCCCGATTGATTGATAACGATGATGTCTTCTGCTGAAAGATCAGGGGCCTCTTTGAAGGCCTGGGCAAAGGCATGGGCTGATTCCAGGGCCGGTATGAGACCTTCTTTTTTGACAGTGAGAGTCAGGGCCTTCAGGACCTCGCGGTCTGATGCTGCTTCAAACCTGACCCTGCCCTCTTCTCGCAGAGAGGCAAGGATTGGTGATACCCCTACATAGTCCAGGCCGGCTGCCACGCTTTGGGTTTCTTTCATCTGTCCATCTTCATCCTGGAGAAAATAAGTCTTATACCCCTGGGCTACGCCTATGGACGCGTCCTTAGAGGCAAGCCGTGAGGCATGGCGGGACGTGTCCAGACCTTTGCCCCCGGCTTCGACTCCGACAAGCTGCACCGGGTCATTTAAAAAACCGCTGAAGATACCCAGGGCATTGGAGCCGCCGCCGACACAGGCATACACGCGGGCAGGGAGTTTTCCTTCACGTTCCACAATTTGTCTTTGGGCCTCTTTACCGATGATCGACTGAAAGTAGGAAACCATTTCCGGAAATGGATGAGGACCGCATGCCGTGCCAAGCACATAGTGCGTATCATCCATGTTGGTGACCCAGTCGCGGAAAGCCTCATTAATGGCGTCTTTCAATATTCTGGTGCCGTCCTTTACAGGAATGACTTCGGCTCCCAGACGTTCCATCCAGAAGACATTGGGTCTTTGTCTCGCAATGTCTGTCTCTCCCATGTAAATAGTACATCTGAAGCCGAATTTCGCGGCCATGGTGGCTGTGGCCACGCCGTGTTGACCGGCGCCCGTCTCTGCAATGACACGGGTCTTTCCCATCCTTTTGACAAGGAGCCCCTGACCCATGACGTTATTCAGTTTGTGAGCCCCGGTATGATTGAGGTCCTCTCTTTTTATGTAAATGCGTGCACCACCAAAGTGTTTTGTTAGGTTTTCCGCAAAGGTGAGGGGCGTTGGCCTGCAGGAATAGGTGGACATGATATCCGTATATTTCTTCCAGAATCCGGGGCTGTTCCTGGCATCCAGGAACCCTTCCACAAGTTCCTCAATAGTAGAAAAAAGGATCTCGGGAATAAAGGCCCCGCCGAATTTTCCATAGTAACCCCGGTTCATCATTTGACACCCCTGTTATTTATTTTTCCGATTTTTTCCATCATCTCCCTCATGAGAACAGGGCTCTTTTTCCCGGGTCGCTCCTCCACTCCGCTGTTCACATCCACTGCAAATGGCCTGACGTTTAAAATGCTATCCTCAATGTTGCCCGGGTTAAGACCGCCTGCCAAGATAATCGGGATCTGAGCCTGTTTGGCCCTGACGGCCATGCCCCAGTCAAGGGTCTTTCCCGTACCGCCTCTCTTTTTTCTTGAGTAGGTGTCAAACAACAGTGCCCTGACCTTTCCGAGATAGGTTCCGGTATCCTCGATGATCGATTTGTTCTTAAGCCTGATAGCCTTGATGGCCCTGGGCATAAATGCTTCACAAACTTCCGGAGATTCATCGCCATGAAATTGAACCAGATCAAGACCGCAAAAACGAATAATTTCTCTTATCCTTTTTGGATCCTCATTCACAAACACGCCAATCGTTTGCACGAAAGGGGGAAGAGCACAAATTACACTTCGCGCTACTTCAGGGGTAACAAGTCTGGGACTTGGCGCAAAAATAAAGCCAAGGGCATCGGCCCCGAGTTTGACCGCGAGCAGTGCGTCCTCCCTGCTTGTTATGCCGCATACCTTTACCTTTACCATCACTTTGTTACCCTGAACCCTGTCCCGCCAATACCAGCTCCCGTGTCTTCAGCCTTATATTGTCGCTTTCCATGAGTGAGGTCCCCGCGAGCACCGCGTTTGCACCGCATTTTTTCAACAGACGGATATCATAGGCACTGGAAATGCCGCTTTCGCTTACAGTAATGCACTCCTTGGGAACCAGCGGGGCCAGTTCAAGGGTGGTTTTAAGATCCACTTCGAAAGTGTCCAGATCACGGTTGTTGATTCCAATAATCTCGGCCCCACAATCAAGGGCCTTATTAAGATCCGGCCTGTCATGAACCTCAGTCAATGGACTCATGCCCAATTCCCTGCACATCCCGAGCAATGCCCTCAGTTTTTTTACGGACAGGATTCGGGCGATTAAAAGAAGGGCATCGGCGCCGTATAAAAACGATTCCTTCACCTGGACCTCATCTATGATGAAATCCTTGCGCAGCACAGGCAAAGAGATGGCCCCTTTCAGGCACGGCAATTGCTCTTGATCTCCCTTGAAAAACCGCTTGTCCGTTATAAGTGATACAGCGGCTGCTCCCGTTTTTTCATAGACCCGGCCGATTGAGACGGGGTCCTTTTTTTTTCCAATGACCCCGGCAGAGGGAGAAGCGAATTTTATCTCGGCAATCAGGTTAATCTTGCCTGGTGAGGAGATAGCGCCCTTGAAATTGCGAACAGGATATATGTCATTATCTCTATCACCCGGCAATCCTCTTTTCTTAATTCTCTCTACTTCAACGCGCTTTTCAAGCAGTATCTCCGCCAAGGCAAAATGCATAGGAACCTCCGTCAACGGCTTCCAGAAGAAAAGGCCTGCACTGTAAGGAAAAATCAAGCAGCTTGTCGAGCTTTTCCCGGGCACTGCCCGAATCTATGGAGTCTATTGCCCTTTCAATTCCCTCTTTAAGCCCGGTATCCAGACCAGCGGCAATAAAGGCGGCCGCTGCATTCAGAATAACCATATCTCGTTTCGGGCCTTTATCACCATTAAGGATCTCTCGGATAATACGGGCGTTTTTCTCTGCACTACCGCCTTGTATGGCCTCAGGGACAGCCCTCTTGAGGCCATAATCTTCGGGCGTCATGTGAAAAGACTTAATCTCGCCGTCCTTCAGGTGCGAAATTTTGGTGGGACCGCAGATACTTATCTCGTCAAAAGTTCCCTCTCCGCATACCACAAAGGCCTCTCTGGTCCCGAGATTCCTAAGGACCCGGGCCATCTTTTCCGTCAGACCCGGCTCATAAACGCCTAACACCTGGGCTGAAGCCCCTGCCGGGTTCGTGACAGGACCGAGGAGATTGAAAATAGTGCGTATTCCTATTTCCCGTCTCGGTCCTGCCACATATTTCATTGCCGCATGGTATAAAGGGGCGTAAAGAAAACCTATTCCCACCTCACGGATACATCTTTCCACGTCGGTACTGGTGATATCCAACTTCACGCCTAAGTTTTCCAGCACATCGGCGCTACCGCAATGGCTGGAAACGGCCCTGTTCCCATGTTTTGCCACCTTGACTCCGGCCCCGGCCACCACAAAGGCAGTAGCAGTAGATACATTGAATGTGTTGGTGCCGTCTCCCCCCGTACCGCAGGTATCAAGAATGGTTTCGTCTTCCATATTAATGTCATCCCGGTCGATGTTTACGGAATGATTATTAATACAGATTTTTGTCGCCTTGGCCCTGATCGACCTGGCAGCGCCCGTAATCTCATCAACGGTCTCACCTTTCAACCGCAGGGCCGTTATGAACGCCCCGATCTGAGTCGGTGTGGCAGACCCTGTCATGATTTCATCCATGACCGCTTCTATCTCGACCTGGTTCAAGTCCTCCTGTCCCACAACTTTTGCAATAGCTCCTTTGATCATGATTTGTTACCTCCCTGTTTTAAAAAATTTTGCAAGAGCCTATGTCCTTTTTTTGTTAAAATCGATTCCGGGTGATATTGGACCCCTTCCACCTTATAATTACGGTGTCTCAGACCCATAATCTCCCCATCCTCTGTCCACGCGCTTATTTCCAGGCAGTCCGGAAAAGAATCCCTGTCAGCGATCAGCGAATGATAACGGATGGCTTCAAACGGGTTTGGGATACCGTCATAAATGGTTTGGCCGTCGTGAAAGATCGGAGAAATTTTCCCGTGTATGATCCTGTTCGCCCGCATCACCTTACCGCCAAATGCTGCGGTTATGGATTGATGTCCCAGGCAGACACCCAGCACAGGGCATTCAGGGCCAAAACAACGAATGGCCTCCACGGAAATACCGGCCTGGTCCGGGGTGCCGGGTCCGGGTGAAATGACAAGTGCGGATGGCCTCATTCGCGTCATCTCAACGAGATCCGTTTGATCGTTTCGCCGCACCTGAACATTTTCTCCAACAACTTGAAGCATTTGGACCAGATTGTAGGTGAAAGAATCATAGTTATCTATCATCAGAATCATTTTTTGACCTCTCAATGGCCTTGAAAATGGCAGCGCCCTTTTTTAAGGTTTCCTGATATTCTTTCTCAGGAGACGAGTCATACACAATACCCGCCCCCACTTGAATAGAGAGTCTGTTTTTAACAATGGAAATAGTGCGAATGGTGATGCAGAAGTCCATATTGCCGTTGAATCCGAAATAGCCGACTGCCCCGGCATACGGACCCCTGGGACAAGGTTCCAGTTCGGAGATGATTTCCATTGCCCTGATTTTGGGTGCTCCCGTCACTGTACCGGCGGGAAAGGCAGACATGAAAAGCTCAAAACCGTCAAGCCCCGGTTCTAATTGTCCTTCCACCATTGAGACGATGTGCATTACATGGGAATAACGCTCCACTTCCATGAGCCTCGGCACAGTGACAGAACCGGGGACCGCCACCTTCCCCACATCATTCCTTCCCAGATCGACCAGCATAATATGTTCGGCCCGCTCCTTGGGGTCGGCCATGAGATCCTTTTCCAGGAATTGATCAGCTTCCGGGTTATCACCTCTTGGCCTGGTACCTGCTATGGGCCGGAGTTGAATCTTATTGTCCGTCAGGCGAACAAGAATTTCAGGGGAGGCTCCTATGAGCCTGATCTCTCCGAAATTGAGATAGAACATGTACGGAGAGGGATTGATGCTCCTCAGGTTTCTATACAGGGTGAAGTCATCTCCGTGTATTTGGCCTGAGAAGCTCTGGGAGAGGACCACCTGAATCACATCTCCTGAAATAATGTGCTCCCTGGCCTTTTGCACCGCCTTCTTAAACTCCTCTTTGCTGAAATTGGAATGAAGTTCCGACAGAGAAAATTGCTTTTCATCTTTAAGATGAGCGGGCTGCCGCAGCAAACAGGCGGTTGCGTCAATATCCCGGCAGGCCCGGTCATAGGCATTTTTCAAATCCGTATCATCCTGAATGTGCGCAAAGGCAACCAACCTGACCGTATGTTTCAGATGATCAAAGATAATAAGCCTGCCGGATATGGTAAAAATGGCCTCCGGCAGAGAAGGATCCTCCGGCGATGCCCCGGGAAGCCGTTCCCACTTTCTGATGACATCGTAGTTGCAATACCCCACAAATCCCCCGTAAAACGGCGAGGTCTTCCCGGTTTCCACCGGCCTGAACCGACCCCCGATCTCTCGCAATACAAGGAGTGGATTCGAGACGTTGCTGATCGTTTTTTTCTTGCCCGACCTGTTAACAATCTCCATTTTGTTTTCGTATGAAATGACCGTCAGGCGGGGATCAAAACCAATGATGCTGTATCTTCCCCATCTGTCGCCTCCGTCAGCGCTTTCAAGAAGGTATGAAAAAGGCGTGTCCTTTATCTTTAAGTAAACCGAGACAGGGGTCTCCATGTCAGCTAAGAACTCCTGATACACTGGTATCAGGTTTCCTTGCTCAGTCATTGACTTGAATTGGGGAAATGAAGGTTTTATTTCCAAAAGTTCGCTCCCATAAACGAAAAGAGGCCGTGGGAATCATTGCCCCACGGCCTCTTTTTTCAATGCACCAAATAAAAAACCGCGGGACCCTGAGAGGTGCCCACGGTTTTCAAATTTGCGATATCTTAAGTTAAATCAACGCGGCCGGGCACACCTCCCTGTTAGAGCTATGCCACCACCAATAGCCTGCCAAAGTCGTAAGAATATTTTTACATCCAGGATTCATATTTTGCATCTCTACAGATCCAAAATCGGATTGTCAAGGGAAAAATTCATGGGTTGTAAAGATTTCAGGCCAGATAATCAACTAAGAGATCTCCCACCTCGTTAGTGGAATATCCCATTTTTCCGGCATCAAGACTGGTGAGCTTCTCGTTTACCACATATTTGATGGCCTTGAGAAGACTTGCCGCGGCCTCCTCTTCACCCAGGTACTCAAGCATCATCTGGGCCGCGGAAACGGCGGCCAGGGGATTGATCCGGCCCAGGCCGGCATACTTGGGCGCCGACCCCCCTATCGGTTCGAACATGGCGGTCCCTTCCGGGTTGATGTTCCCACCTGCCGCAATGCCTAAGCCGCCCTGAATTATTGCGCCTATGTCAGTGATAATATCACCGAAAAGGTTGCTGGTCACGATCACATCGAACTGTTCCGGATTTTTGATCATCCACATGCAGAGGGCGTCCACGTGCTGGTAATTGATGGTGATATCAGGATAGCCCTCATGGAGTTCCTGAAAGACCCTGTACCAGAGGTCCGATTCGTAGATCAGCACATTGGTCTTGGCGCAGAGGGTGAGTTGCCTTTTTCCATCCCTTTTCTGGCAATCCTCATAGGCATACCGGATGCCCCTTTCAACCCCTTTGCGGGTATTGACGGACTCCTGAATGGCGATTTCATCCGGGTTCCCCTTTTTAAAAACCCCGCCTCCGCCCGCATACATGCCTTCGGAATT
>DAOUXC010000259.1 GCA_030666795.1 Desulfobacteraceae bacterium | reverse complement strand
TTCCCCTCCCCCGCCATTTGAAATGAATTCAAATGGTTCCACCCCTACCCCAGGCCGGGGCTTACAAGCCCTCGACCTATTGATGGACTTTTAGAAGTCCATCGAGTTTGATAACCTCGCAAAAAGTCGCTCCGCACCTTTTTACTCTGCGGAGGAGGGCAATCCCTCCCCCGCCATTTGAAATGAATTCAAATGGTTCCACCCCCACCCCAGGCCGGGGCTTACTCGCCCTCGTCCTATTGATGGACTTTTTAGGAGTCCATCAAGTCTTACTCCTCATCCCTCACCGGATAATACATGGATGAGTAGTAGCACAAAGGAGGTTTAAGAGTATATTTATAAAACATTTCCCTTACGTTTAGACCCGCAAAATTTTGGCAGCAAGACTCAAAAATGCTTTTTCCACACCCTCGCCGGTTTTCGCGCTGGTTTCGACCACGGCCCAGCCACTTTCCGACAACTCGCCAAGGGCCTGACTGGTAATCTCCCACTCATTTTTGAGATCCGTTTTGTTCAAGATTAGAACGAATGGTATCTCGCCAATTTCCTCATTCACTTTTTTACGAAGTTCAAGGGCCGTATCCAGGGTGTTCTTGCGTGTTCCATCCACTACCAAAAAGTAGCCTGATGCATCGGCCAAATAAGATGTCTGAACCCTACGAAATTCATCCTGTCCATATACATCCCAAAGCATAAGATATATTTCCTGGTTTCCTATTTTCACGGTTTTTTTGTCGATCATTACACCTACAGTGGTCTGGTATTTTCTCGGGAACTTACTGCTCACAAAACGTTGAACCAGACTGGTCTTCCCCACTGCAAAGGAACCCAACATACATACTTTTTTCCTGATCATGGACGCGTACCACTTGATTTTTATTTAAAAACGTTTTCTTGTGGCCTTTTCATAGGAAAAGCGATCAGGGCGTTTTCACTGTAATCATGACAGATTTTTATGTGTTTATTTTTTCGAAAAAATAATGAGGTATGCCCTGCAATCCCAACAGGTTTGATTTTATCGAAAATTTGTGTCAAATGATAGTGTTTTTTGACATTTCTCAAGTCGGACGATCCTTTTCCCTGCCCGCCTTGATTTCATTCAAAGGGTGGCTTGGCGCCCTGGGCATGTAAAGGAGCCCGAGGGTCCATAATATGCGCATCAAGAAAAAAAGCGAGGCCATTCATGAATGGTCCCGCTACTGCTCCCGTCTTTATTACAAGGTAATACTTTAGCCCTATGAAAGGGAAGGGCATTTTTCAAGGCGATATCTAAACATGGCCTTTCCGCCGTGTCCGTAAGATGCGCGCAGACAGGGGCGGACACGCACGGACGGTGCAGAAAAAGGGGCGATTTTCAGGGTCCCGCGAAGACTTGCCTTAGGCCTTATGCCGAAAGTTGAAACGAACCCTTAAAATACAGCCCCTGCAAAGACTGTTATGGCAGTTTGCCCAAAGGACGGTTGAATGTGAATTTTCCGGGATCCTTAACAAGTTTTTCCCCCGCAACCTCAGTATTTCCTACTCCCGCCGTAATAGGAAGCGTGACAAGAAAGAAGGCGGTGCCCAAGACCGTGGCAACTAAACCAAGAGGTCTCAGCACAAGAAGGTCACCAATCATGGACGCTGCCGTTATGTCTGAATCAGTTTCACTGTCCTGGGCCAGCGCCGGGCTAAGCGTAACTGTCAACAAAAAAATGCAAAGCAAGATAAATGCAATGGGTCTTTTTTTCCAACGATTCATCATTTATTCCCTCCTTTAATCAACAATAGTTTCTTCGTACAAAAAAGACTAACATGTTTATAACAACCGACATATCAGTGTAATTATATCAAATTGAAACAAATTATGCAAGCATAATCTATGGGTAAATTATTTTCATGAAAACAGACATAATGAACCCCGTCTGAGGGTGAGTACACTCCTTCCCCAAAAAGGTGTGGCTTGAATGGTGACCCACTCTAACTGTCCGAGTATGTTGACGCATAGTGTGGATTTTTTATTATTGACGCGTCCGGAAACAAGGCATAAATCTGACGTAACCGTTCACATTTATCCATACGAAGGAATTTTTGTCATCAATTTCCTGCAAGAGAAGACAAATACACGTGCCATGCATTTTCATGTGAGAGGCGAATAAGACTCATGAGTATATTCGATCCCTATAAAAACTGCCGTCTCTGTCCGCGTAACTGCGGCGTAAACAGGCTCGTCAGCAGTAAAACGGGTCGGTCATGGTTTTGCGGAGAAACATACCAGCTAAGGGTGGCCTATGTGGGGCCTCATTTTGGTGAAGAACCTCCAATTACCGGCAGCAAGGGTTCCGGAGGGGTCTTTTTTTCCGGGTGTTCTCTCAAGTGTTCATATTGCCAGAATCATCAAATTTCCCATCATGGCCTGGGTATGAAAATGAGTTTGGAAAAACTGTTTGGAAAAGTGGAACATATGATACTGAAAGATCGAGTTCACAATATCAATTTTGTGACCCCGGACCACTTTTTCCCCCACATCTTTGATCTTGTCACCCTCCTGAGAGAAAAGGGTTTTGATCTTCCCATGGTCTACAACCTTTCCGGTTACCAGTCCGTAGAAACGTTAAAAGCCGCGGCGGATTACGCCAGTATCTACCTTCCCGACTTCAAATATTCGGATTCATTCCTGGCAGCAAGGCTTTCCAAATGTCCGGATTATCCGGGCGTGGCACTCGAGGCGATCGCGGAAATGGTAACGCAAAAAGGTTTTCTTGAGGCCACTCATACCGGTTCGTGCACGGCGAAAAGGGGTGTCCTGGTCAGGCACATGATATTGCCGGGAAAAGTTGAAAATTCAATAAACGCCTTGACAAGCCTTTTTGTGGAGTTTGGCAAAGGATTACCGTTGAGCCTCATGTCCCAGTACCATCCCGCGCTTTATCAGAAAGATGAGGACCTGAACCGGTTTGTCTCAGAACAAGAGTTTGACAGGGTCTATTCCCATGCAATTGAGCTTGGGTTTGAGAATCTTTTTATCCAATTTCCGGATAAGGATTCTGGACTTCGGCCTCACAGGTCGTCATTCTTTCCCGATTTTCGGCGGCCTGATCCTTTCAGTTCCTAAAATTGACGGACTCGTAAAAAGTCCATCAATAGGTCCCGCCTATAGGCGGGAGTAAGCTCCGGTCCGGGGTGGGCCTCCGGCTCGTAGAACCTGCGCGTCGGAGAGGGTGGAACCATTTGGATTCACTTCGAGGTTATCAATATTGCCCTGCAGTTTTATAGAGTGTCTGCCTGTGCTGTCGTGCGCAGACAAACAAGCCCATCAAAAAAGAAAATACCAATAGATATGAGGTCATATTTCCTTGAGATTATACTTGGCTATCAGTCTGGATAGGTAGGTCCGTTGAATGTCCATCTTTTCTGCGGCCTTGCTTCTGTTGCCTCCGGTATGTTTCAGGTTTATGGCAATAAATTCTTTTTTAAAGCCGTCGACGGCTTCCTTGAGCGTCAAACCCACTTCCATGACCGGATAACTTGTTTTTGGCTCGGAAATAGGCAGATCCTTCGGCAGGATTTCATCATGATTACCCATTACAACGGCCCGTTCCAAGGCGTTAGCCAATTCCCTCACATTACCCGGCCAGTCATATTCGAGGATCTTCTCCATGGCCTTTTCTGAAATCGCCAAACGCGGAAGACCCCTTTCCTTTTCAAAAATGTCCAGGAAATGACGGGCAAGGAGGGGGATGTCCTCTTTTCTTTCCCGCAGACCGGGCATCTGGAGTTGAACCACATTCAATCTGTAGAATAGGTCTTCTCGAAATTTGCCTTTTGTGATTTCTTGAGCAATGTCCTTGTTTGTGGCCGAGATGACCCTGACATCCACTGAAATCGGGACATTCCCTCCAACCCTGTAAAAGAGACCCTCCTGCAGCACCCTCAGCAGCTTTGCCTGCATTCCCGGAGACATTTCTCCTATTTCATCCAAGAAAAGGGTGCCGCCGTCAGCAAGTTCAAACTTTCCGATTTTGCCGTCCGTGGCACCTGTAAAGGCCCCCTTTTCGTAACCGAACAACTCGGCTTCAAGCAGGGTTTCAGTCAGAGCAGCACAATTCAGCACAATCATTGGGCTGTGTTTCCTGGGCCCGGCCCGGTGGATCAACCTGGCTAAGAGTTCCTTTCCTGTCCCGCTCTCTCCCAGGATCAAAGTGCTGGTCTTTGAGTTGGCCACCTTGAATGCATCAGACACGACCTTCTCCAGGCTTTTGCTCTCTCCGATAATCTGGTATTTTCTCCCAATTTCTTCTTTAAGATCTTTGTTTTCCCTTTTGACCCGGTCAATTTTCTGTGCGTTGCAGATCGCCAAAGAGGCCAAATCCGCGAACACGGTCAACATTTTCATGTCCTCATCCTGAATGGGACTCCCGTCTTCCTTGTCTATGATCTCAACGACCCCGATGATTTCGCTTCCTACCTTCATGGGCACACAGGCAATAGAACGCGTCTCAAAACCTATGGATTCGCTTATTTGCTTGTACCATCTGGGGTCCTTGCTCACATCGGGGATAAGAAGCGGTTCTCCTTTTTCAGCCACAAAACCGGCGATTCCCTGGCCTACATTAATTTCATATTTTCTGACTTCCTCGCCTTTTTCCCCGGTGGCTACCTTAAAGTAGAGCTTCCCGGTCTTTTTTTCCAGCAACAAGAGGGAACTGGCTTTGGCCTCCATAATTCCGGTGGCCGTATCTATGATGAGTTCCAGAAGTCGATCCAAGTCAAGAACTGAATTGACCCATGTGGTGATTTCCTTCACGCAGGCTATTGGTGATTCGGAATTTGTTGATATTCCGTTCATCTTTCTTCCTCCGAATGCCGGGGCATCGCTAATCTTTTTTCTCAAATATAATAACCTCGTAAAAAGTCGCCCCGCGCCTTTTTATTAGGAGGTAGAGGGTTATCCGGTCTCCTCTATTCGAAGTTAATTCAAATGGTTAAACCCTCGCTCTCCCGCTGTACGTGATGGATGGGCTTATTACGAACCCATCAAATATATCAAAAAATTACATGAATGTATACTTTTTTATCCATATCCGATGGACCTGAAAAAAATCGGGTATAGTAACGTCGTGGCTGGATTTCGGCCTGTAAAGCCCGGGGCTCGGTGAAAGGGGAGGGCGTGCGCAGAGGGAATCGAAGAAAAGACCCCCTAAAACCTTTATCATCTTTAACCGGTCTTCGAATTTGAATTATTATGATCGGAAAAAATAGAGATTCGACCCGGGTTTTCAGCTTTCTAATGGACCTTGTCCCACATTTTTTAATGAGGAACCGTATTACAAACTATAAACCTGTATAGAATTTTTCAATTTTGTATCCAATTTCATACGGATCGATGGACGAAAATCTTTGAGCGTAGAGGGATAATTTAGAACTTTCATTGATAAATCAATGCCTTTTCACATTTTCCTGATGGATTATTCAATCAGGCACGCCTCTTGCTTAATCTAAAGAGTGTCCATCCGGAAACAACCAATTTCCGGATGGAGTTTTCAGCGGTCAGCGATCAGCCAACACTTTGTTGTTAATGTCTTTTGCTGAAAGCCGAAAGCTGATGGCTGAT
>DAOUXC010000038.1 GCA_030666795.1 Desulfobacteraceae bacterium | reverse complement strand
CCCGAGCCAAAGGCGAGGGGAACAGGGAGGGGGGAGGCATCACCCGTCCGTAACCCTTTGAAATGACCAGGCCGTGAGACCCGGAATCGAGGAAAAGACTTCATAACCCGCTCATCGCGGTATAACTCCTGTTGCAATTCTAATGAATTGAATGATCAGGATATCAATTCCGCGGTCATCCTGACAACAACATGTCCCCACCCGCCGCAGGCGGGACCGGTGTCAAAACATCCTGTGGTGTTGAACATTACTTCATTCGGACCCCGACCGTTAACTAAATTTTCAAAAAACGCATTGATCACTAACGCCAGATTAGGCATCAGAAAGGAACATACCCGATCCGGATTCTCTTTGGTAAGCAAATTGCCTGAACTATCAAAGACAAGCTTCTGACCGACAACGTGTCCTGAGTGACAGCCCTTGGACTCGATCACCTCGGCAACCAACCGGTATCTGGAAGCCTCTATTGCATTTTGAAAAACCTGCTGAAACCTGGGATTTTTTTCAATGATGGACCAGTCCTCATCTTTGAGGTTCAGTCTTTTCCGGATAATCTCGGTTATTGTGTTTTTGTCCATATTTCCCCCCAAAAAAGTATTAAAAAACAGTCATAAGACGATTTGCAAGTTCTGAAAACAAAATTCCAAATCACAAGCTGAAAGCTGATCGCTGACGGCTATTTGTTGTCCATTAGCCCTTTCCGGACGAGACTTTCAATTTGGCGTCGATAAGCTGGTCGTGTGAAAGCCGCAGCAGTGTCTTGAGTTTGTTCATAAGGTAATGTTCGTAGCGGTCCATTTTACCATCAACAAAGACGATCTGCCACAGGGTTTCAATGATCTCAATCTTTTCCTCGATTGAATAATTGGCGTTTATCAGACTGGTAAATTTCCATAAGTCGATGCTTCCTTCAAGCTCCTTTTCGGCCTGCGCCATCAGGGCATCGGCGTGTTCCGGAGACAGGCCGTACTTTTCCTCAATAATAGCTAAAATTTTTTCCGTTTCCGCTTGTGTAAACTTTTCGTCTATGCGGGCTATTTCCACAAAAAGGGCGCACGTCGCCACGCGACTATCGTGGCCTGTTTTCTGATCAATGGCACTGGAATCATCCTCTGCGACTTTAGTGAAAAAACGCTTTACAATATCGAGCATCTTATTTCCTCTTAGAAAATCCCTTCCTTGCCGTCTGTTTGGTAGAGTTATACGGCGGTCCTCTTAACCATATCGCATGCTATTTACCCGGTCAACTACATCCCCTATACCATACCGCCGGGCTTGACAACGCATATTCAAGAATTATTTTTTATCTCACGCGATATTACAAATCCAGGCCACACAAACTGGTTTGCCCGGATTCAATCTCAATTTTTCGAAAGGAGCATTTTGATGCTCAGAAAAATAGTAGTAGGCCCATACCAGTCCAATTGCTATATCCTTGGATGCAAAAAGACAATGGAAGGACTTGTCATTGATCCCGGTGACGAGGTGTTTCGAATCGTCAATGCTATAGCGGAAACCAGCCTTAAAATAAGATACATTCTCATCACGCACGGCCATATCGACCATGTCGGTGGGTCAGGTGAATTGAGAAAAATCACAGGGGCCCCGGTTTACATCCATCCGCTCGATATATCGGGCCTCGGATTTCATCCCGATGCCCAGGTGAGCGAAGGCGAGAACCTCCAACTGGGCACATACACCATAAAAGTCCTTCATACCCCGGGGCATTCTCCCGGCGGGGTCTGTTATCAAGCTCCAGGTGCCGTGTTTACGGGGGATTCGATTTTCGCGGGTTCCATAGGGAGAACCGATTTTCCCGGAGGCGATCACCGCGCCCTGATTGAAGGGGTCCGGTCAAAAATCTTATCCCTTGACGGGAATGTGCGCATATATCCCGGCCACGGCCCCGCGAGCACCATAGACAGGGAACGAAAAACAAATCCTTTTTTTCAACAACTCTTTAATATTTAAGAGTGTGGCGTTTTTACGACTCTACGCCAGAATGCCCTGCCTTTTAAGGCGGGGATGAAAGGCATCCTTATTATTCCCCTCCCTTGATGGGAGGGGATAAAGGGGAGGGTGAACCCACCGGACCTTTCACCCCCACCTCAATCCTCCCCCGTCGAGGGGGAGGAGATTTTCATGCATGTATCAGCTGTCCAGTGTTTTAACGCGGGGAGGTTCACTTCAACTTACCTAATAGGCAAACCCAATTCGACACACCTATGCGCCTTACAGGGTGGGGTCCTCTCGCGCAGTCTACCTCTCATTTCTTCCGTCAGTGCCTTCTTAATAGTCCATTCAGACCGGCTGTATTCATCCTTGCTCTTTATTAGAAGCCAGTTGTCATAGGCCCTCCCTTTCATCCGAACGAGTGTAAAGCCCCCTTTCAACTTTTTCCCAATGAGTTGAAAGATAATTTTTCCTGCCTCAACGGCCTTGACCGGGTCGTTTGTATTCAGGAGCCTGTAGTCTCCTGAATCCCAGACAACAACCGCACCGGCCCCGTACCGGCCAGGAGATATAATCCCTTCAAAATCAAAGTATTCAAGAGAATGGTCATCGACCATAACCGCAAGTCTTTTATCAGAGGGGTTGAGAGAAGGCCCTTTGGGAACGGCCCATGACTTTAATACTCCGGCCATCTCCAGGCGGAAATCATAGTGGAGTTGACGTGCATGGTGTTCGTGAACCACAAAACGCATGTGAGACACCTTTACTAAGTCGGCGACAAGGATTGACCGGATGACGAAACCACATGAACATCTCTTTGCGGAAAAGGAATCTCAATACTTCCCTCTTTCAGACCCTTGTAGATTGCAAAATTTACCCTGTAAAGCGTCTGAAAATAGCTCTTTGTGGGTACCCAGCAACGATAACCAATATTGATTGCGGAATCACCAAATTCCTGAATTCCGACCTGAGGGACAGGCTCTTTGGAAATTTCCTGAAAACCGTCTAATACCTTCTTTAATATTCGGATGGCCTTTTCGGGATCGCTTCCATAACTGATCCCCACGACTTCTTCCACAATTTTTCTCTCTTCCGAGTTATGGAGAATCTCGCCAACGATATGCTTGTTGGGTATGGTGATTGTAACCCCGTCTTCGTCTGTCAGAATCGTTGCGCCGAGCTTGATTTCCTCGACGACACCGCTGGTCCCTGCAACAGTGATCGTGTTGCCGACAACGAACGGCCGGGTGAGAATAATTACAAGACCCGCCCCATAGTTGGAGAGCGGCCCCTGGATCGCAAAACTTGCACCAAAGGCCATAGCGGCCAGGGCTGCTATAAATGGCGCGATGGTAATACCAAACTTACCGAGGGCAATAATGATCGCAAAGGAGATGATGGTGATCTTTAATGCGCCGATAGTAAATTTTGTCAGGGTAATGTCGAAATTTTTACTCTCAAAACGCTTCATCAGGAACGAAGCCACTGACCGGGCAACTATAAAACCAGCGATAAGAATGAGTATCGCTGCGACAACCTGGAAACTGTAATTTACAATAAAATCGATAACAATCCCGAGGATTTTTTGTATCGTCTGCATTTCATCCTGCATCACTTTTCCCTCCCAGCTTTAAGGAATGAGGTCAAAAACCTGTAACACTTTAGCTCTTTGCAAATGAATTTTCAGTCAGATCTTTCCAATGCCGAATGAACCCATTTCCATCCGGCTGCCGCTCTGGGATGTCCAAGAGCTGTCATGGCCATAAGGACGGCCTGGTAGATCTTTTCCGTTCATAATGATCCTCCTTTATATTAATGGTTGAACAAAATATCTTAAATGAGGCTTGATAACCACAGGGGTAAGTTAAAGTTTTGTGAGCCAAGCGAACCGAGTCCTGACACAAGAAGAAATTTAGGTTGAATTAATGAGTTTTTCATATCGTTACTTTTATTTTATGTCACAATTTATCCCACTCTGTCAAAAAAATGCCCTATCCCCTGTCGCCTCTTCCTGTGAGCAGTGGGGTAGGGCGATAAAAAGAATAAGTGCATACGTCCTTCACAACTTTAGAATTTCTTTTTCATAATGTCTGTTGGCAATTCCTTAGTCGGTAGTTCCTTAGTCTTCAAATCCTTGGCGGGCAAAGAGGTCGATGGGGTTTGCAGACCTCCGAGTTTCTGTTTGAGTGCCGATAGCTGGGCCTTCAATTTTTCCAGCCATTCATTAAGGCGACTGTTTTCGTTGGTCAAGCTCTTCACCTTTTCCCTAAGATCAGAGGTTTCCTTCTCGGAGGCGGCAAGCTTGTCCTGCATCCCTGTATCTTCTGTTGACGATTTTTCAATGACTTCGGGTTTCTTCTCTACGGCTTCAGGGGCCCTGGTGGCGCTCTTGAGTTGAGTTTTAGCCTTATTCAGCGCTTTATCCATCTGTGCAAGCTTTGCATTGGCCTGCGCCAGCTCTGATTTGGCCTTGTTGAGCTCGGAGGCTGTCTTATCATGTTCCTCTTTGCTGACACCGCAGCCAACAAGGGCGACTGAAATACTCATAACTATCATCAGCATAATAAAGTGTTTAAAATTTGTCATGGCACACCTCCATTTTTTGAGGTTAATAAATTTCCCCTGCCTTTTATTAAACGGTACTAAAAGCACCTCCTCTCTCTCTTAATTTTCATCTTTGATCCTGATGATTTCCGAAACCTTATTTTCCAATACGGCCACTTCTCCAAGTACTATCTTAAGGTATTTCTTGTTTGGATCGTCATCAGGTGCTTTTTCATATATCCTGCGGGCAAAACCACCGATTACCGTCAACGGATTTCTAAGTTCGTGGGCCACTCTATTCGCCATTTTACCTGCAGTGGCGAGCCTTTCAGCCTCAAGCAACTGTTCTGTTTTTTCCCTTAATTCCCTGGTTCTTTCTTCGACCTTTTTTTCGAGTTCCAGGTTCAGATCATAAAGCTCGATGTGTGCCCTCTGCAAATCCTCCTCAGCCTGTTTGCGCACAGTTTCATCACTATAGATCGCGACTATTTCTCCGGAAGGAAGTTTGTAGACAAAATTATCTCTCCATCCGATTATCCTTTGGTCTTTGTATTGTGAAACAGGGAAGTGTTCAGGCTTCCCCGTCCTCCACACCCGCTGAAACACATTTAGAAGGCCGAATTCCTTTATACCCGGGAAAACCTCCAGGACTCCTTTACCGATGACGTCCTCTCTCTTGACCTTTTCGATTTTCTCGCCGGACCGATTGAAATCAACAAAGAGGAAGTCTTCCTGGTCGTCTGTGGCCCTGTAAACCGCGACACCATTATAGGTATGTTCCACTATTCCCTTGTACCTGGCTTCGCTTTCACGCAATGCTCCCTCGGTCCGTTTATGCTCTTCTATTTTCCGGTTCAGTTTCTCATTGGCTTTCACCAAATCGATTGTTCGTTCCTCAACGCGTCTTTCCATCTCATCATGGGCTTTTTTAAGGGCATCCTGGCTTCGATGAAGTTCTATGATCCTACCCAATCTTCTGACAATAACGTTTATAAGCACTCTTTCTTCCTTCGAGAATGGCCCCTCATCCTTTTCAGGTCTTTCCTCCATATAGCAGACCTCCAGAGTGCCTATGTGTTCCCCGTTTACAATTATGTCACCGGTCTGCCTCCAGACGGAATCCGCGAAGTTTCCGGTTTTGAATTCTTGGTCCTCAACGGAGATTCTCGCACAGGTAATTTCAGGATACTGCCATGAGGGAGGTATGAGGTGAACGACACCCTGAAGAATTTCACTCAGGGAAGTGCCCGGCTTTTCTACGAGATCAGAGATGCCGTAAAGACAATCGATCTTTTGGACCTTTTTTTCTAATTCTTCATAAGTTGGTTTTTCGGCCATCTGCTAATCCTCCAAATGCCCGTAAAAAGCCGTTTCAGGTTCAGAGCATTTAATAAAGGTACTCCCAATCCCAGGTTCCCTTACTTAAAAATGCCTGTAAATCCCGTCTCAACCTTCCCTTACGATGAACCGTATATAAATTTTAGAGAAAAAAGATCCGCCTCTGTCAATCAGAGCCCGGGCAGAGGATTAACCTGCTTTCTTCTTTTCCATGTCTTCGATAATGATCCGGGCAGCGAGTCGGGCGCCTATTCCCGGGGGCAATCCGCATTTCTCAAACCCTTTGTCCCGGACAAAAGCAGGGTAACCCTCATTGGGGTCGGCGGTCTCATGATATTGCCCGAAAATGACATCCTCATGAATTTCTCTACACTTGGTAGTTCCCATCTCCGTTATGAAACTCTGAATAAACTTGCGACATTTTCCGTAGACTTTGGCATTGGTGCCGACGTCCAAAAGGTCGTCCCGCCCAAAGTAGAGGGCAAGGGCGGCGATCCCTCCCGTTACCCCCCCGCAGGTCTCTCCGGTCAGGGCAACGCCCGGGAAGGGGGAGAGTGCCGTGACGACTTTAATATTTCCTAATCCGAACTCCTCCATAACTGCCAGTGCAGAACTTTTGGCACAACTCTGGCTGACCTGTTCGTATGCTTCAGCCATTTTTTGTACTCGATCCAGAACCTGCTCCTTATTATTGATAATTTCATCCGGATCAATTTTTTTCTTGGGAATCCCCTGTACTGAAAGCCGCTTCAATCTCTCTTCAATGTCCGCTCTGTTTGCCGGCCCGTCGGCTAATTCGTTCACCCTTTTTTTCAATGTCTCATAATCGGGGGATCTCTTTTCATTCATCGGCTGATTTCTCCTTCAGTTTCTGATTTTGTGTTTTAGGTGAAAGGGTTTTTATTGAGGTTCGTTTTAAAGTATACCTGGTTGTGGAGGGTCCTGTTTCGGTCGTATTTTTTCTCAGTAACAACCCTTATATAATGAAGCAAAATCGGGCGGGTGTCAACTTATCGCCTGTTTAATCTCAAACAGGTTCACGTCAAAATCCCGAACAAAGCAGAGTCGTGAGTCTCCCCTGGGAACTATGTTTATCTCCAGACCCGCCGATCGACAAGTCCCCAGAAACTCCTCCCTGTCATTAACTTCCAGGCAGAGGTGAGTAAAAGGCTCTTTTTTAGATGGAACCCGGCCCGGAACAAAGACTTCGATCGCAAAATTCTCATTCCCGTAAAGAATCAATGAGCACTCGGCATCTATTTCAAATATTTTTAATGCCAGATCACTTTTCAGTACGTAGGTCTTTATCTTCCTTAGTTTCAGTATGTCCTCATAAAATTTATCCGCATGTGCTTCTGAACTAGAAACCAGCGCGGCGTGGTGTAATCTCATCATTCCTCCTTAATAGTCCGGTTCTTCATTGGTTTTTAGTGTCAAAATGAGAGTCCCGACCATTTGTCTTTATTTCCTCCCACTCTTCTAAGATGATCATGGTTGCAAGTTTTGAGGCGGTTCCCACTACCTTTGAGCAGTGTTTTATCATACCGAATTCTATGGCCTCCTGGAACTCATTTTTATCCAAGAGATTGAAAGTCCTGCCCATCAAAGCACCTTGAAGATCATGGCATCTGCAGGTACCGTACCTTTCTAAGAATGCGTCGTGTAACTTTTTTGCAAGAAGATAGGATTTCATCGGCTTGAACATGTCTTTGAAATCCTCACGCTCCCTGCCGAACAAGTAACCGATCACCATTGCACCACCTACCAGAGCACCACATGTTCCGTCTCCGCTCAATCCCAGACCGTCTGCTAATCCACTGGCTGATTTGAATACGTCATTATTTCTGACGTCTATAGCGTCAAATATACCGGCAATGGCAGTCTGTGCACATCCGGTACACTCCTGTTCATATTTCTTCCCCAGTTTGTAAGCTCTTTCTATTATTTCCTCTTTAGACTTATCCATATCTGATTTAATCTCCCAATTAAAGGGTTCATCTCACAATGAAATCATATTTTTTCTACTATTTACCCTTCTCCTTTTATAACTTTCCCGGCCCGGGAAGCGGCCTTCCTACCCCTGCCGAAGCAGAGTAGAAAAACAATACACTGAAGAGAGACAGCTAAAATAAGGACGTCATGAAAGGCGGGAGGAATAGAGAGGGACTCGGCTGACGCCTCCAAAACCCCTTCCTGATGAAGCATCGCCTTGTGGACGATCATTCTGGCCGAAAAAAAGGTACCGGTAACGGCCATACCCACGGCTATTCCCACCTGTCGCTGGGTGGCAATCAGGGCCGAGGCCGTACCCAGGCGGGCCCTGGTCACAGAGCCCATGATAATGCTGTTGTTTGAAGGATGAAAACTCCCTATTCCGATACCCAGCAATAAAAGAACCGGAATAATAAACGTCAATGGTGTATTGACATCAAAGGCGAACATCAGGCAATAGGAGGCACCTATAGCCCCTGCCCCTATTGCCGAGAACTTGAAGGGCCCGTATCGGTCAGAGAGCGCCCCGCTTAAAGGCCCTATCACCATGGTGACCATGGATGTCACGGCCATCAACATGCCGGCCTGGGCGGGATTCATCAAACGGCCCTGGATCAGATAAAATGGCATGACCAGGATGTAAGGTGGGGCCGCGACAAAGGTCAGGAGCAGTGCCCACATGGCGCTGGAAAAGACCTTATTCTTGAAAAGTGCCAGATCCACTATGGGCTCCTTGGCCTGTCTTTCTATTAGAATAAACAGGATGATGAAAACCAGGCCCAGGCCCACAGTCAGGTGCACCCATGGTGATGTGAGGCCGTGCCGCCGGATCTGGCTGACGCCGAACACGAACAGGAAGATTCCCGCGGAAGAGGTCAGGGTGCCCATCAGATCCAGCTTGATACCCCCTTTTCTTACCTGGTCCATCTTGAGGAGGAAAAGGGCCAGGATAAAACCTGCGAAGCCTGCCGGCGCCCGCACATAAAAGATAGACCGCCAATCCAGCCAGTCCAGGAGGAACCCTCCGAGAATCGGGCCTATAATAAAGCCTAAGGAGACGGACATCCCCAGGAATCCGATTCCTTTTCCCACTTCGTTTGTGGGAAAGGCCTCTGTGACAATGGCGGTACTGGTGGATACGGTCATGGCCGCGCCGATTGCCTGGAGGGCCCTGAAAAAGATCAACTGTTCTATGGTGTGAGCCATGGAACAGGCCAGTAGCCCAAGGGTGAATATCCCCATGCCCAGGGCATAGATCCTTTTCCGGCCCATGAGATCGCCAATCTTGCCTATAATCAGCATGGTGCTGGTGCTGACCAGGACATAGGCCACCGTGACCCACACCACGGTGGTAAGGTCTGCTTTAAAGACCTTGGTAAGGACGGGAAATGCTATGTTTGTGATACTCGCGTCCATGGTAGCCATAATAGTTCCAAGGGCTACCGTGACCAGGGCTTTCCATTTGTAGATGTCTTGAGCAGGGGAAGGATCCCGGTGTCCGGTATCTGAGGTCATTAGAGTGGGCAGGTTTCCTTAAATTAATTAAATCAATCCCTTAATTTAATCTGGTAATTTCCTGGAGCGAAGAGTGGTAATCTCATCTATGTTGTTAGAAACATATTGTTTTTGGCACATGAAATTGCAGGGCGCAGGCCTCAACAGGCCGGAAACAGGGACCATTGAAGATCTCGCTGTCCGGGGGCCAGAGCCAGATGCTCTGCCTTGGCTTTTTGCGTCTAAAAAAACAAGATATAAGCACCAAATTACAGGCAAATCCCCTCTGGTTCTGATTCTCTGTCCAAAACTTATACTAATGAACGCTAAGATTTCGTTCCGTCCATGGCTCCCAGAACCAACGGCCATCCTTCGTTAAGTGCTTGCTTATGTGCCTCGTTCGCCAATGTCGTGCGCAGTGCCCTTTTTGTATACTTGATAGAGACAGCCGGCCACTGGGCAATTTTTTTTGCCATTTCAACCGCGGCAGAAATGAGTTCATCATGAGGCACTACTTTGTTCACCAAACCGATCCTGTAACCCTCTTCCGCGCTGATCTGGTCGCATGTTAAAAGCAGTTCCGCGGCCTTGTGGCGACCCACTATGGTGGGCAAAATCGTAAACGCCCCATAGCAAAGGGCTCTCACTTTGGGACCTATGAACCCGAGGACCGTGTTTTCCGAGGCAATGATGATATCGCACAGCAGGGCCTGCTGCATGGCGTCGCCCAAGGTATACCCGTGAACGGCGGCAATGGTGGGTTTGTCAAGATTTAAGAGGACCTCTTCTTCTTTGAGGTTTGCGAATTCCGGCATATTCTCCAAAGGGTCTTTGTTGTCATGGCCGGATGAGAAGGCCTTGCCGGCCCCGGTCAGAATCACGACCCTGATGTCGTCGTCAACTTCCATTTCCGACAGGACATCAGACAATTCATTTTTCATTTCCAGGTTCATGGCGTTTAACTTTTCGGGCCTGTTCATGGTGATTATGCCCACAGGATCCTGTTTTTCAACTACAATAGTATTGTATGTCTTCACGTCTTACCTCCTGTTATGATTTAAGTTAATTACCGCCATTTTTGCTTATAGAAAAAACGATCAGCCATTGTGCGGCAAAATAAGTACTCAAGTTCAGGGCCCTCGCAACTGTAAAATCATCACGAAATCGGTTGATGGCTAAAACGGAATCGGAAATGGTGAATAGGACGGCCCCGAGTAATGCAAACATCGCCGTTGTTTCAGCAGTAAGTAAAGGACCATCTTTCCCATACTCACCGGGCCATAACTAGAATTACCACAACATACACCTCCACAGGCAATTCATGACTCCCGGGTAGAGAAAGGGTGTACTGTATATCAATATGCCATAGAGAACAAGAGGAATCAGCAGATACTGTGCAGGTCTTATCTTCCTGTCGCAGGTAGATGCGGCTATATAGAAGTTGACCTATTCGGGATAGTCATAATTCAAGTTTAGGATAATTTTCCTTGCGATCCATCGCATTGGAAGTTTGATGACAAAAGCTATTGAGAGAAACCCCGTTCACCCATATGTCAGACATTTCAAGGATTTGGGAGGTGGATAGTATTTTAACTTGATAGGACGATATCACAAATCTAAATGGCGGGGACTCGGAGAAAAATCGGGGATTTTTTCCACTGCCCCGATATCAGTTCAGCTTATCGTATCCTTGAAAATGAGGACACCGGACTTTATTAAGAATAACAGAAAAAAACATGGAAAATCGACGGGTTCAAAAACCATAGAAACCATACATAGTCCAAAGTGGCTTAAGTACTTATGTTCAGTAATTCTATCGGCGAACTACTGCTTGTCAACGTTAGCAGCTTGGTTCTTCTGCCCTTTACGTCGATCCAGCTTTTCCTTCGCTTTCTTCTTTCGCTTAAGCTCTTTCTCAAATTTTTTAAAGCTATAATTATTGCGTTTAGCCATGATCCTCCTTTCAAATAATTTTTCATGTTTACGGCCTTCAGGATGTCACTTCTGACAAATAGATCTTTCCTTCGGAACGAAAAAGGCCCGCCATAAAGGCGAGCCCTCATGATTTTTTTTAATTTTATTTTTTTTATCTTGAAAAGTCAAATTTTATTTCAGCATTGTCCGGTTAGACTATCTCCGCCTTGAGTATTTGATATTGATGCTGATTATCTCTTCCTAAACTTCTTACTGAACGCACAAGTCCCACCAATCGAGAACCGAAAAGGAGCATAATTGCGGGTTCACGGACGGGGGTTGCAGGTCCCGAAGACGAGGAATCAAAGAGACCACTTCAAAAAAGTGGGAGAATTACGGATTAGATACTTTGGATTCTTTAAAAACCGGAAAGACGATGATAGAACGCTTGGGGAAAGCCTCTACAGGACCAACTCTTTCACCCTGAGAAATCTCAATGCTTATATCCCGGCCAAGCAGGTCTCAATTATAAACATAAAGAACCTACAAAGCCCAGAGGAAAAGAGTCCCCGGGTTCTTTGTGAGTCTTAGTGAATAAAATGAACCCCGCAAAGCGGGGCACATAAGGTGAGAGGATTTTTATTACAATTAACAACAACCGCCTTTTGTTCCACAACCAGCCTGTTCTTCAGCGCTGCAATCACAGCTACAACCAGAGGACAAGGCGGACAGTTCTTCGGCAGTCGGTTCCCTTACTTCAACAATATTGACATCAAAGTGAAGTTTCTTACCTGCCAGTGGATGATTAAGATCAATAGTGACCGTGTTTTCGTCCTTAATCTCTTTTATATTAATTGTAATCGGACCCTGAGGACCCTGGGCCTGGAATGTCATACCGGGCTGAAGCTCCATGTCGCCTGGAAATTGGGTCCTGGGAACATCCTGGAACAGTTCCGGGTTTACCTGACCGTACGCGTCCTCAGACTCAACGCTTATTTTTAAGCTGTCATCAACCGTCATCCCCATCATGGCCTTTTCCAGACCGGGAATAATCTGACCTGAACCTGTAATAAAACCGAGCGGCTGACCCTCGGGAGAGCTGTCTACCTCTTGTCCTGAATCCAGGGTAAGCTTGTAATCGAAAGCCACATACACTTTATCTGCGATATTCATAAGTTCCCTCCATTAAGTTAAAAAAAACCCGATGACGCCAAATTTCAGGAGTCATCGGGATTGAATAATGAAATTATAACAAACATGTGCCCTATAAGTCAAGCGTAACTGCTCAATATTCTGCGGAAAAAACGCGAGTTCCTTACAGTCCCGTGGGTGAGGCCGCTCCTTAAATCCCACAGGAATGCTCCCCAAGAAGCAAAGCGCCGCGCCTCAAGTTCCCGTACTATAGAATTATAAGGACTCGCTTTTTCGGGTGTAAACAATAGGGAAACGTCCCCACTCCCGCGGTATGATGTCTTGCGTTACGGGATAAGGTAGAGGGATTAGTTTATTACATTTCTCACCCGCTTTGAAGTAGGCTTCGGTAATCGGGGTCTTTATTGCCGATCAGATTAAAGGAGGTGATGAAAAATCGGGCAGTATATGATACGTAGTTAGTGTCCACCCGGAAACAACCAATTTCCGGATGAAGTTTAGAGCGATCAGCAATCAGCCAATACCTTGTTCTTGTATGGACGAAAAAGACATCCGACATCTGCTGCAGCAAGGCCTCTTTTCCGAGCTTGATCTTCATTTTGCCAGGCTCATGGCAAGGCTTTCCAATGAGAAAGGGCCGGAACTCTTTCTTGCCGCCGCCCTTGTAAGCCGGGCAACCGGTGAAGGACATATCTGCATGGATCTTTCCGCTTTTGAGGGAAGGCCGATTTTCGTGGATGGAGTGGCAAACAGACACTTTGCGTGCCCTGAATTGAAGACGTGGCGTCAATGCCTTGAGTCTCAAAGCGTTGTGGGACGTCCCGGAGATTACAGACCCCTTATCTTAGACGACCGATCCAGACTCTATCTCTATCGGTACTGGGAATATGAGAAGAGATTGGCGGATGATCTGAAAAAACGGGCGGCAGGAGAAATTCATGAAATCTCCGTACCCTTGTTAAAGGAAGGGTTCTCAAAGTTCTTTGGAGCAGAAAAAGACGAAACGGATTGGCAAGAGGTGGCTGCCACTATTTCGGTAATGAAACGATTGTGCGTGATCTCGGGAGGTCCGGGCACGGGAAAAAGCACATTGATAGCAAAAATTCTGGCCCTGATCCTTGAGCAGACAGGGGACCGGGAAATCCGCATCGCCCTTGCGGCTCCCACCGGCAAGGCCGCCGCCCGCCTTCAGGAGGCCATTCAAAAGGGAAGAGAAATGCTTCCGGTCGAGGATACTTTCAGAGAACGAATCGCCATAAAAGCATCCACCATACACCGGCTTTTAGGTACTCTTGCCGGCTCACCCTATTTCCGTCACAACGCCGAAAACCCGCTCCCCGTAGATCTGTTGGTAATCGACGAAGCGTCCATGGTGGACCTGGCACTCCTGTCCAAACTGGTGCAGGCTGTACCCGAAGATGCCCGGCTGATTCTTTTGGGGGACAGGGATCAATTAGCATCGGTAGAGGCGGGGGCCGTTTTAGGAGATATCTGCAACACGGGCCATGCGCACGGCTTTTCAGGAGAGTTCCGCAGGAAATTTGAGGACATCACGGGTGGACGTATGGACAGAACTCCTGAGAGCAATAGTGAACCGGATATCCGGGATTGCGTGGTACAGCTCGAAAAAAGCTATCGTTTTGGAAAAGAAAGCGGTATCAAAGCGCTGAGCAGTGCCGTCAACCGGGGAGATATCGATCTTGCCATGAGCCTCCTCAAAAACGGCGAACATGATGACATCAAATGGAAGACCCTTCCACAAACGGATGCCCTTGAAAGGGCATTAAGAGAAACGATTATAGCGTGCTATAAACCCTACCTGAAGGCCGAAGATCCCATAAAGATATTTTATTTGTTTGAACGATTCCGCATCCTGTGCGCACTCAGAAAAGGGCCTTTCGGGGTGTCGGCCCTCAATTCTCTTATTGAGCAGGTCCTTAAAAAGGAAAAATTGATAAATCCCGGCAGGTCCTGGTATCAAGGCCGTCCAGTGCTGATCACCAGGAATGATTACAACCTGGAGCTTTTCAATGGTGATATCGGTATCCTCCTTCCCGATCCGGCATCTAATAATGAACTTCGTGCCTTTTTCCTGTCCGCAAACAGGACCTTGCGGAAATTCCTGCCTGCCCGGCTGCCCGAACATGAGACCGTGTACGCCATGACCGTGCACAAGAGCCAGGGATCGGAGTTTGACAGGGTCCTTCTACTTCTCCCGGACAGGGATACGCCCGTCCTTACCAGGGAACTTATTTACACGGGTATCACAAGGGCACGGCAGGGTGTAGAGGTCTGGGGAAGAGATGCTGTCTTTCAAAAGGGGATAGGCCGGCGCACCCTGCGGGCATCCGGCCTGCGTGATGTATTGTGGGGGTAATAAATTTTAAAAAGCTATAAGGCTGTCGGAAAACCCGCATCTCCCCACCGAAGAGAGATTTCGCAAGGCGAAAGGCGCAGGGCCAAAGGCGCACGGAAAGGATCATCGATTACATCACCTTGGGTGCTTGTTTTTGCTTGGGCCTTGCGCCATGAGCCTTTGACCAGTCTCATTTTACATTTGCACATTTTCCAACAGCCTCCAAATTTCCAATTTTCCGACAGGCACCTATGAAAAAAAGCGGGCAAAAAAATACCACAGGATATTTGAAATGGCCGCCGCTTATTCAGGGCACCCTTATCAAGAGGTACAAGCGTTTCATGGCCGATGTGAAACTCAGAAACGGTCACGTGGTAACGGCCCACTGTCCCAACTCAGGGAGCATGATGGAATGTTCCGAGCCTGGCCGCATCGTCTATCTCTCCCGCCACAACAACCCGAAACGGAAGCTCAAATATACCTGGGAGATGATAGAAATGCCTTCTTCACTTGTGGGTGTCAACACCATGGTCCCGAACCAACTTGTAAAGACCTCCGTCTTAGCCGGAAAAATCCCCGGTCTTTCAGGGTTTGATCAAGTCCGGCCGGAAGTCAGATACGGTGAAAACTCCAGGATCGATCTTCTTCTTGAAAAAGGGGATGAACGCTGTTTTGTGGAGATAAAGAATTGCACTCTCGTAATCGATAGAGTTGCCTGTTTCCCGGACGCTGTGACTTCACGCGGACTGAAGCACTTGAAGGAACTGCAGAACCAGGTCCGTTCAGGGGACCGTTCCGTCATGTTTTATCTGGTTCAGCGTATGGACACAAAACTCTTCAGACCCGCGGACCATATTGACCCTGCCTATGGCAAGGAACTCAGGAAAGCGGTCAAAAACAATGTGGAGGTCATGGTCTATGACGTCAAACTCGATTTTGGGGGCATCCGATTGAATAGAACCCTTCCCTATGAACTTCAGAAGTAATAGCCCGTCATGGAAGCAATGAGAGCCAGTGATCCGCACTGATTATCATTATTTTCAAATCACCGTTGGAAACAACCTTGCAGGTATCAGCCTTATTAACAAGCTGAACAGCCGGGATCTTCAGCATATTTTGAAACTTTATAAGGCTCTTTGCCGCATGATCATCTGATAGTTTGGTCTCAATGAGAAGGAATGGGTTTTGGTTGTTCGAAAGGAGAAAATCGACCTCTTCCTTATCCCTGTTTCTGAGGTAATGTAAAGAAAAATTCCCGAGCCCGAGATCATTCCAATTGGATACTGCCCGAAAAAGCTCAAGCGCAACCATATTTTCAAATTTTGCTGCGGGTGATTCAATCCCGGCATAATCGCAAAGATACAGCTTTTTTTCTTTAGTTATGGCCCTGGATATTTTCCGGCTCCAGCCAGGTATTCTGTAAACCCTAAAAAAATTTTCAAAAACTTCAATCCAGTTCCTGATGCTGTCAAATGACACGTCATTATCTCTGGCAAGACTCGCTATGGACAAGGGTCTGCCGATTTTGGAAGGCATAAGGGTCAAGAGT
>DAOUXC010000340.1 GCA_030666795.1 Desulfobacteraceae bacterium | reverse complement strand
CGCGAATCAGGACCTACATGTTCTTCCACATTGGTCAGGAATGCTATGATATCGTGTTTGGTCTCTTCTTCTATCTCCAGGATACGCTCAACCGAAAAGGCCGCCTTTTTCCTGATGTTCTGAACGGCCTCCGCCGGGATAAGACCTTCCTCGGCCATGGCCTCACAGGCTGATATTTCTACCTTTAGCCATTTGGCATATCGATTTTCATCCTCCCAGATACGGCCCATTTCAGGACGGGTATATCGGCTGATCATTTTGTTCCTCCTGATTTAAAAAACCAATGGTTTTCTCTTAATTTAGATATTAGACGCCAATCAGCCTGCTCAAAATCAGTCCCAGGGAGAGAAGAAGCCCGTGGGCGATCATGGTCTGGATTGTAAGGGCCTGTGCAGGAATCACTCCCTCGTGTGACAGGTATTCTCTCCACAAAATCCTCATGGCCTTGAATACAAGCGGAAAGGCAATAAAGGATAGCATGAGCAGGTACGACAGGTTTAAGACGCCGCTGAGAAAGATAACAAATAAAAAGCCCGATAACATAATGATACAATAAAGATATCTGCAAATCTCCGGTCCCCATCTTACCATCAGATTTTTCTTTCCAGCCTCTTTATCCGCCTGGTAGTCGGGGAACTGATTGATCCAGATAACCCCTGCGATAAAAAACCCCTGGGGAGACCCAAGGGCGAAGGCGGGCCAACTCAGAGAACCGGACATCACATAAAATGTTCCCAGTGTGACCAACGGGCCAAAGGCAAAAAATATCAAGACCTCGCCCCATCCACGTGACATAAGCTGCAAGGGAGGGGCTGAATACGCCCACCCTGCGGCAAGGCCTAAAAGACCGATCACGGCAACAAGGGGTCTGTCTAAACAGACGAGCCAGATCCCCGCAGCCAGGGCTGCAGCAAAAAAGAATAACGCCATCAGCATTATAACCCAGCTTGCAATTTCCTGGTTTTGAATCACGCGGCTTCCGCCGCTGAATGGAGTCAAACGCACATTGATAGGATCACTCCCCTTTGCATCGCAATAATCATTGAGCAGGTTGGCTCCCAGATGGAGCCCTGCCACTCCAAAAGCGGTGATCAAAAAAAGCGGGAAAGAAAATGCTTTTTGTGTTAATGCAAAGGCCGAGCCGATCATAACCGGCATAAGGGAACCGGCTAAGAAGGGTGCCCTAAGGGCTTTTAGATAGACATTCATGATTTAAATGGCATAAGTTACATCGGTTTAGCATGCGCAATAAATAATGCGCATGTTTTTGTTTTGGCCTATTGTGGATTTTAGACTAATGAAACACCCAGGCTCATTTTACCCGGTGCAGGTTCGCAACGTTAGCGTTCATTTATCAAAATAAAAATATTATTTCAAGCTTTCGCGTTATATCCTCGATTCGCTTGGTCCCCCAAAGGAGCACAAAAATTGAATTATGTTTCAACGAGCCGCGATTCGGCCAACAAACAGGATAAAAATAGACCCTCTTTTGGTTCGCAAATGGGTCCCCTCCTCTTTTTGACGTCAATCTTCTTCCTGAACTTTATTTCAAGAATCATCCTGGCCCCTTTGATGCCTGCCATTGAAAAAGACCTTGGAATAACCCATGGAGAGGCCGGATCTCTCTTTCTGTTGATTTCAGCAGGGTATTTTACCTCGCTTCTCGGATCAGGCTTTGTATCCTCCCGCCTTTTGCACAAAAGGACAATCATTTTTTCTGCAACGGCAGTCGGTCTGGCGCTTTTTGGTATCGGTTTCACCGACAGCCTGTGGGGAACATACATGGTATTGGTCCTGCTTGGACTGGCCTCGGGACTCTATTTGCCTTCCGGTATCGCGACCCTTACCTCTTTGATCAGCCCCAGGCACTGGGGCAAGGCCCTTGCAATCCATGAACTGGCGCCCAATTTGGGTTTTGTAGCTGCGCCCTTAGTATCCGAAGTCCTCCTGACATGGTTTTCATGGAGGAGTGTCCTCATGTTCCTGGGGGGTATGTCCGTTCTGATGGGAATCGCCTTTGCCCGCTTCGGCAGAGG
The DNA here is from genome assembly GCA_030666795.1 of Desulfobacteraceae bacterium. Taxonomy (GTDB): domain Bacteria; phylum Desulfobacterota; class DSM-4660; order Desulfatiglandales; family Desulfatiglandaceae; genus JAIOSR01. Next base: position 1,632 of record DAOUXC010000340.1, on the reverse strand, counting down.
CGGGGGGTTCCCGGGGGGGTCCCCCAAATTTTCGGCCTTTAAAGCACTTTTCCGCGAACCCGCCTTCTGGATCATGATGTTCCTGTTCAGCCTGGCTATCGGCAGCACCCTCGGAGTATATACCATGCTACCACTCTATCTAATAACGGAGCATGGAATCAACCGGAACTGGGCCAATACCCTGATTGCACTTTCACGAATCCCGGGGGTCGGGATGGCATTTTTGGCGGGGTGGGCAAGCGATCGTCTGGGCCCGAGACGAACCATGGGAATAGCGTTCCTGCTCACCGGGTTCGCGACAATCCTCCTTGGGACGGCTCCGGCTCCCTTGATCGTAACTATAGTCTTTCTGCAGCCGATCATCGCGGTCTGTTTTTTCCCGCCCGGTTTTGCAGCCCTCTCCTCCATAGGCCCACCAAGCGCCCGAAACGTCGCCGTCTCCCTTACGGTTCCCATAGCTTTTGTTTTAGGAGGCGGGGCCATACCTATCGGAATCGGCGTCATGGGTGACGCGGGTTCCTTTTCGCTGGGCATTGCCATGACAGGCGGCCTGATACTAATGGGATTCATGCTGACGCTTTATCTGAAATTATCCGATAATGTCAAATAGTCTCCTTATTGCATTAATGAGAGTGCACCAACTCATGCACTTTGACAAAGGTCAACTGTAATCACTATTCGGTTTCCCACTTCTCAAGAGGACATTTAAGGCACAGGGGCTTTCTTTTGCAGTAATTTTTCCCGGCCTGGACAATAAGCGCATGAAACTCACTGAACAATTCTTGATCTTCAGGCAAATGGTCCATAAAGAGTTCCTGCAATTCATAATAGGTCGCCTGGTCTTCGCTCATACCGTGTCTATTCAGAATTCTATGGGTATAGGCGTCAATCACGAACACGGGTCGGCGGGCAGCATAAAGAAGGATGCTGTCCGCGGTTTCCGGGCCAACCCCATTGACAGAAAGAAGGCCTTCTCTCAGTTTCAGCGTTCCATCATTAGAAAAACCTGATAGATCTTCTCCGTATCGGCCCTTTATAAATTGAATCAAATTCATTAATCGTTTGGCCTTGATGTTGTAATACCCGGAGGGCCGTATCTCCTGAGCTAAGGCCTCCGCGGGCATGGAACAAAGGGCGTTCACTGTCAGCAAACCCTTGCTTTTCAAGTTTGCAATCGCCCTTTCCACGTTTTTCCAGTTTGTATTTTGCGTCAGCACGGCGCCAACCATCATCTCCAAGTCGGTTTCAGCGGGCCACCAGGCCTGAGGGCCAAAGTGAGCGACCAGAAGATCGAACATGTCCATCAATTTCTGCCCGGTCAGGCCTATGGGCAAGGCTTTACGGTCACGGGTTGCGCGTTTTTCTCTCATTCTGTCTCCAAAAAAGACCCTTCAACCTGCATTTATTAAAGACAATTGCGAAAGCCTGCGATTGTTCAAGTACATATAAAACTTGGCTCCTCACAATAATCTGTGGGTAATAAATTGTGTTTAAAGGGAAAGGGTTATGAGGTCTTTTCCTCGATTCCGGGTCTCACGGCCTGGTCATTTCAATGGGTTACGGACGGGTGATGCCTCCCCCCTCCCTGTTCCCCTCGCCTTTGGCTCGGGGCCAGGGGGTCCCCCATTCCGT
>DAOUXC010000337.1 GCA_030666795.1 Desulfobacteraceae bacterium | reverse complement strand
CCAGGCGTCGCCAATAGGCTTGAGACCTTCAAAATCGATAATGCCCCCGCCTTTGTTCCATGAAACAACTAAATGACCCTTCTCTCTGGCCGCATCAATCTGTGTGATTCGAGCTAAAAAAGGCAGATTGTCTCTCGATTTTTTAAGACCATTTTTTAGAAAGTCCATGTGTGAGTCTGACGTGTCTTGGATGCCGTAACCGTTCAACTTAACGTCCATTAATGGTAAATGGGTTCGAAGACTCTTAAGTGCAGCCTCCTGAATATCCTTGTTAATCGAAGTATAAATTTTCATTCCTGAAATGGCAGGATTATCCACGCCCTGCTCTTCAAGCATGGATCTGAAATAATCAGATTCAAGCTGTTCGCGAAGATAGTCCAGGATCACATTCAACCGGTAGGTGATTTTCCCTTCCTTAAACGGGACCTCCCTTTGCTTAGCCTTTTCGTACTGCTCTTTGGTGATAAAATGTGCCTTGAACATGTTGGAAAGCACATAGTCCTTACGCAATTTGGCCACTTTTTTGGCCTCGTTTTTTTCCACCTCGCTTTTTTTTATGAACGGGTTATATCGGTTGGGTCCCTTTACCGAACCGGCCACAAAGGCCGATTCCACAAGGTCAAGACTTTTTGGATCCTTGTCAAAATAATATTGCGCAGCAATTCCGAGGCCTTTTCCGTAACCGGTCACAAAGAACTGATTCGAGTACATTTCAAGGATCTCATGTTTTGAATATTTTCGTTCAAAAAGAAATGCCTGAATCAATTCCCTGAGCTTTGCCCTGTAGGACCTTTTTTCCCGTTTGAATATATTTTTGGCGGTTTGCTGGGTGAGTGTGCTCCCGCCCTGTACTACTTTACCTGCCTTGATATTGGCAAAAAGGGCCCTGATAGTCGCTTTCAGATCAAAACCGGGGTGATTAAAAAAATTTCTGTCTTCGGCCGCAATCAGCGCCTTTATGAAATATTTGGGTATCTCCTGGTAGCGAATGTATTTACGGTGGGTTTGTTCAAAAAAAACACCGATAGGTGTCCGCCCGTCATCATAGAAGGCAGGACTTTCCGAGGCAATAATGCGGTCAACCGCACCCCTCTCAATACGGGTTGCGGCGTCACGCGTAACAGTGTAATAAAAAAAGGCAAAGAAACAGAAAGGGACAAGAACCAAAAGACAAAATAGAAAAATGAAGACATGTCTCTTTTTTTTAAACATTTAAAAAATCTCCCCTGAAAGCAGCTTCTGCCTTATAATGTCTTTCAGGTCGAATCCCTTTATCTTCAAACCCTTACGGCCGTACTTCATGTTGGCCTCAATTACATGCCATTTTCCCTTGCTCTTGATGAGATCCATTCCCACATCATTAAACTTGCACTTTTCGGCAGTTGCAAGGGCGAGTTCAATGCCTTCCTTCGGGATATTATCAAAGTTGATACTGCCTCCCTGCGAAAGATTTGTCCTGAAATTTTCGGGGCTTCTTATGCGCCAGTAAGAAAGGACCGGTCTGTAATTGATAAGTATCACGCGCAGGTCTTTTTCATGGGGTAAATATTCCTGAACATATGCAATTTTAGTTAGACTGAGATACTTTGAAAGTTCCTGCGGGTTATTGATTTTGAAAACGCCCCTGCCCCTGGATGAGCGCCTGGCTAGTTTGCATATAAAAGGGAAGGTAAATTCCTTGACGATATCCCGGTGGTGGAGATGATAATAGAACCTGGTTTTGGGGTGAGGCACTTCAAGCATATAAAAGAGGGTGGTCTGCTTGATCTTTTCATCCGCATAAAGATAGGTCTCTAAACTCGGAAATATCTCCTTACCCATGGTGGTGAAAAACTGTGCATAATTGAGCGTAGGGTAAAGGATAATTTTGGCACCCAAAATCATTTCCCTTTCCATGGAGGTATAGTCCCTGAAATTGGGTCTCACACCAAGCGTGAGGACCTCGGGGACGCCGACAAGCCTGCTTCCGAGGGCTATAAAACTCTTTTCCTTTGTGGACATGTTTTTTCCAGTCATCGAGCTTATCATCGCCGCCCCGGAGGTATGGGCTTCATATTCCACGGGGCCCCGATAGCGGGACGGGGTCTACGCTACGCTCCGACACGCAAAATACACAAAAATATAATTTACAGATTGCAATATCAAAGGGTTATAGGCGTCAGGAACAGGACCTTGATCTTTTTAGGAATATTCAATTTTCAATAGTCTATATTCAATTAAGAAACCCATTCCCTCACCTTTATGGCCTTTTCCCTGGCCCGTTCCATAATTTCCTCTATGTCAAGCGTCAGCAGTTTACGATCTTCCATAACCGGTTGACCGTTTATAATTGAATGGCTTACGTCGTTTCCCCTTGCCGCATAAACAATATGGGAATAGGGGTTGTACATGGGAGTCAGGTGCGGTTTATCAACGTCCAGAATGATAATATCCGCCTTTTTCCCCGTTTCCAGGGAGCCAGTAATATCTTCCATCCCCAATGCCTTAGCCCCTTCGATGGTTGCCATCCTGAGTACCGTAACGGAGTCGAGTACTGTGGGGTCCATGGTCTGGATTTTGTGGAGTTTGGCTGTCATATCCATCTCCGTAAAAATATCCAGGTTGTTGTTGGAAGCGCAGCCATCCGTTCCCAGACCAACGGTCACTCCCCTGGTTATCAGTTCGGTAACGGGGGCAATACCTGACGCCAACTTCATGTTGCTTTCAGGATTGTGAATGACCCTTGTCCCGTTCTTAGCCATCTTTTTGATGTCCTGCTCACTGACATGCACGCAGTGATCGGCGATGAGGTGGGAATCGAGGAGCCCTAACGAATAGAGATATTCAACAGGTGGCTTACCGTATTTTTCCTTCACCTCCTCAACTTCGTTCAATGTCTCAGCCACGTGAATAACCATTGGGACCTCGTATCTTAATGCCATTTCATTTGCCGAGATCAGAAGATCGGGACTACAGGTAAAAAGGGAATGGGGTTCCACCGCAACCGAAACCAGGGGATCATTTTGCCATTTTTTAATCAACGATTCCGTGTATTCCAGGCCTTTTTCAACGGATCCGTAGTTGGGGGAAGGAAAGTCGTACAGGACTTCTCCAACAAGACATCTCATTTGCGCTTTCCGGGCCGCCCTTGCCGCCTCTTTCTCAAACAAATACATATCACAAAATGTTGTTGTACCGGACATGATCATCTCTGCACAGGCCAAAAGCGTTCCAGTAAAAACAAAATCAGCATCAATCCTTCTTTCGGCCGGAAAGATATAGTTGTTGAGCCAATCCATGAGGGGAAGATCATCGGCAAGACCCCTGAAAAGGCTCATGGCTGCGTGGGTGTGACCGTTTATGAGGCCGGGCAAGATCAGTCCGCCATGCGCATCAATGGTTTTTTCGGCCTCAATGGTTACACCGCCGCCGGACCCCACTCGGGAGATAGTGTCGCCCTTTACATGGATAAGGCCGTCTTCAATGACCGTGTTTTCCCTGTTCATGGTCAGAATCGTACCGTTTTTTATAATAATATCTGACTGTTGCATAGTAGCACCTCGGAAATATTAGGCCGATGTAAACCGGTGATCCTGCAGGGCTGGACCTTATTACGGAACGTGGACCCTATAGAACCGCCTTTTCACTTTTGCGGTGGTATGGTAAATGTCTCAGATGAATACGTCAAGGCAAGGATTAATGCATAATATTGCTTCACGGGTTTGTCTTAGGTATTTTTTGGGATCAGTACCGCGAAACTGTTCGGATATGAAGTTGGCAGAAGGGAAGGTTGAAACAGTCTTTTCTTCGATTCCGAGCTTCTCGGCCT
>DAOUXC010000287.1 GCA_030666795.1 Desulfobacteraceae bacterium | reverse complement strand
TGAAATCACCCCCGCATAGCGGGATCTTCGACAGGCCGAGAAGCTCGGAATCGAAGAAAAGACTGCTTCAACCTTCCCATCTGCCAACTTCATATCCGAACAGTTTCACGGTACTCATTTACCGCATGATCCCAGGATATAAGACTTTAAATTTATTCAGCAAAACCCATGCCAGCACAAACTTCCGGCAAAAAAAGATCCTTATATCAAAGAGTTAGAAGTATATCAATAAGTTCTGGTTAAATAATATCGACAACATGATCCTTAAAAGCTGTAAAATTACTTGACAACTGTATGATTAATTTACAGGTAACTCGGGTTCTCGGTTTAAGGCCTCTCTCCTGTCCCGAGATTGAGACGGGACCGGGAGGTGCGACGTAACGTGCACTTTAAAACGGTTCTTCTATAAACTATGCCCAGGGATTCTATGAAAAGTACTGCTAAACTATGTCTGGGCCAGGGGTTAAAACGGGCGAATTCATAACATGAGGACATTTAGCCTGAATTCATGCGTCAGGGCTGCTTCATACATATTTGGATAGCGAAAAAAACGATGCCGTGATAATGGTAGATAATAATGACGATACGTAAAGGAGATACAATTGAGCTGGCCATTGATAAAATGGCATACGGCGGCCGGGGTATGGGCCGGGTGGACGGTCTTGTGGTATTTGTCAAAGGGGCCGTTCCGGGCGACAGGATAAATGCCAGGATTTACAAGAAAAAAAAGGATTATGCCGAGGCGGGCATCGCGGAACTGCTCTCTCCCTCACCGGACCGGATAAAAGCCCCGTGCCCTTACAGCGGGCATTGCGGGGGCTGCCAGATGCAGCACGTGAGCTATGAAAGACAGCTCGAATACAAGAAAGGATATATCACGGAATCCTTGGAACACATAGGTGGACTTAAGGATGTATTGGTCCGTGATGTGATCCATTCTCCTAACATATTTGCCTACCGTAATAAAATGGAGTTTTCCTTTTCCGACCGCCGCTGGTTTCTCCCCCATGAATTGGATAAACGGGAGGCCGAAGGTGGTTTTGCCTTAGGTCTCCACGTGCCCGGGACCTATCACAAGGTCCTGGATATGGAGGCATGTCTCCTTCAGAAGGAACGGGGCAATCAAATCCTGCGGGAGGTGAAAAAACTGGTAAAAGACAGCAAAATACCGGTATACGGCCTCAGAAGTCATGTGGGGTTCTGGCGATTTTTGATGATCCGCTATTCTTTTGGCCATGATGAATGGATGGTGAATCTGGTTACTTCCGAAGAGCGGCCTGAAATTCTACATCCCCTGGCCCAGACCCTGTGCCGCAGAATCGACCGCATCACGACCGTAGTGAACAACATCAACCGGAGAAAGGCTTCCATTGCCGTTGGGGAAAAAGAGACGGTCCTTACGGGGGGAGGTCATATCACGGACAAAATAGGACGCTTCACCTTCCAGATATCGGCCAATTCATTTTTCCAGACCAATTCGCCGGGCACTGCAAAGTTGTATCAAAAGGTGCTGGAATACGCGGATCTCAAAGGAGATGAAGATGTTCTTGACCTCTACAGCGGAACCGGCACCATTCCCATTTTTTTGGCCCACAGGGCCGGCAGTGTAACCGGCATAGAAATAAGTAATGACGCAGTCCTGGATGCCCAAAGAAACTTAAAACAAAATGAAATATATAACTGCCGGTTCATATGCGGAGATATGCGTGACAAACTCTCCTCCATCACCAAAAGACCGGATGTCCTTATCATCGATCCCCCGCGGGCGGGAATGCATAAGGATGTATTGCCCCGGGTCCTCACATTATCCCCGGAAAAAATCATATACATCTCATGTAATCCCACGACCCTGGCACGGGACGTCGGCCAGATGATAAGGGATTATGAACTGGTTGAAATTCAACCCGTTGACATGTTTCCCCACACCTATCATATTGAGGCCGTTGCCAAATTGCAGCGCAGGAAGAAAGCATGACATTCTTCACCGGGGAAAGGCCACGGCAACGTCATAGTCCAAACAGCGGCCGGACAAAAATCCCCCTCACTCCCCCTTTAGAAAAGGGGGAAGGCTTTAAAAAAACACAAAACCAATTTTCCCGCCTGTTTAAAGGCGGGCGGGGGGATTATGCTGTAGAAAAAAGATTGACAAAATTTATTTTGAGAATATAATTATTCTTTTTTAAATATTATCCAAGTTGCAAAAAGGGGGTGATTCTTCATGGCCGGAAGTTTTGAGTATTATGTGCCTGCTAAAAGGCCTTCCGGTTCTATGGACTCTGAATGCCCCTATAAACGATATGAGAGCCTACTACCCTTCAAAAGACCTAACGAGGTGAAAACACATGCCCGACCAATAGCTTGCTGATCAGCAAACACTACAGGGGACATCCCTGCTTTTGAAGGAGCGGAAAAGCATCTCTTTTTGGTAACTGAGGTGCTTTTTTTATTTGTAACCGTTCACGGGTTAACGTTTCAAAGGTTCAAGGCTATCTGCAAAACCGAACCGTCTATTCGCGAGTTCTGACCGGAAAAGGAATGAAAATACATTGAGTTAAGATAACCCTGAACGGTGAATGCTGAATCTGTGAACACATAAATGGAGTAATTTTATTATGAAAGTAATTGTCCAGAACAACCAGATAGAAAAGGCCATTAAGGACCTTAAAAGAAAGTTGACCAAGGAAGGCTTTTTTTCCGAGATCAAGGAAAGACGCTTCTATGATAAGCCGAGCGTCCAGAAAAAGAAAAAACGGGCCAAGGCGGCAAAAAGACGGCGCAAGAGAATCAGAAGGTTTTAAAGCCATCTTCAACTCGGGATCTTCAACAGGGGAGAGGAGATTTGGTTTAAGGTCAACGGGCCATTTTCCCGTTCCGAATCCCCGTTAATGATACTGTTTTTAATGTTTTTTCCCTTGACAAAAAGGGGGGATAACAGGTAAATACGGCGAGACTGTTGACCCCCTTTTCATTCAACCTTGAACTCTCATAAATTAAGAGGCTTACAATATGGAAAAGCAGGTAAATTCTCCTGGAAAGCCTTCGAAGGAAGGGTGGCTGTCTTCCCTTAACGCCCTCATCCCTTGGATAGACCTGTCGAGTATAGGATCGGGTGCGGTCTTCTTCGTCATAGGCTTCATCGGTTCCCTGATTGTGGGATGGGTCATTTTTCCCATGGTCCTCTATTCCTCCCAGCCACAGCCCATGAATTTCAATCATGCACTTCATCTCGATCCGGAAAAAGTAGACGGTATTGAAGGGGACACGGAAACCGAAAGGTGCCTCTCTTGCCACCAATTTCGCGATGACGGCACCTTTGTCGGCATTCCGAAACTGGAAAAGTGCATGGAATGCCACGATGACCCGGAATCTCCCCTGGGAGACACACCGGAAGAAAAGGAATTCATGACACAATACGTTGCCAACGAAAAGGAAATCCCCTGGCTTTCCTATTCCAGGCAACCGGACTGTGTCTACTTTTCCCATATCGCCCATGTGCAGATGGGTGAACAGGAATGCAGGGTCTGCCACGGAGACCACGGCAAGAGTGAAATCCTGCCCGAATACCGCGCCAATCGCATAACCGGCTACAGCATAAATATATGGGGAGAAAACATCTCAGGGTGGAAATCGAACACATGGGACAGCATGAAGATGGATGACTGTGCCGAATGTCATACCGAGAAGGGTCACGAAGAGAATAACGCCTGTTTTGTCTGTCATAAATAAATCCTTTGATAGATTAATGGCGAACGAAGCGGACTAAACTTAGGGGAAAATAACCATGGAAATAACCAGAAGAAATTTCATCCAATTTCTCGTAGGCGGGGTGGCCGGTCTCCATATAACCCCGATTCCCTGGAAGCTCACGGACGACAGTGCCATATGGACCCAGAACTGGTCCTGGGTTCCGGTCCCGCCTGTTGGGGCATTTGAGAGTGAGAAATCCGTCTGCAACCTGTGCCCCGGCGCCTGTGGCATCGAGGTCCGAAAGGTTGATGAGAGGGCCGTAAAGATTGAAGGCCGTACCGACTATCCTGTCAATCCCGGCGGCCTTTGTCCTCTCGGTATGGGTGGCCTCCAACTGCTATACAACGAAAGCATCCGGTTTCCCGGTCCCATGAAGCGCGTCGGGCCCCGGGGCTCTGGAGAATTCAAGGATATTTCGTGGGATGAGGCCATTAAGGAGCTTTCCGGTCGACTCTCCGCCCTGCGCAAAAAAGGAAGGCCCGAAGCCATTGCGGCAGTGGATGGAAATCCCATGAGGTCGACCATGTCCCTCATGATCGAACGTCTGCTCAGTGCCGTGGGAAGTCCCAATTACGTGAGGATCCCCGGTGCGGAAGACACATATCAGACCGCAAATGCCCTGATGCAGGGCACCCAAGGCCCCATGGCCTATGACCTTGAAAACGCCGATTACATCCTGAGCTTTGGAAGCGGTCTTCTCGAGGGTTGGGGAGCGCCCGGCCGGGTTCTGAATGCCTGGGGCCTGTGGCATGGAAATCCGCCTGAGAAAAAAACAAAAATAGTACAGATCGAATCAAGGGCCTCCAACACGGCATCCAAGGCAGACCAGTGGGTAGCGGCAAGACCCGGAACAGAGGCGGCACTTGCCTTAGGTCTCGCGCATGTGATTATCAAAGAGCGTCTGCATGACTCCGACTTTGTAGACAACTATTCTTTCGGTTTCCATGACTGGAGTTCTTCGGACGGTAAGAACCATATGGGTTTCAAGGCCATGGTCCTTAATAACTATTCGCCCGGCAAGGTGGCCAAAATCACGGGTCTTAAGACTAAAGATATTGTTTCCCTGGCAAGAGACTTTGCCAAGGCAAAGGCCCCAATCGCGGTTTGCGGCAAGGGAAAGGGCGCCTTAAACGGGAGCCTTCTGGAATTCATGGCCGTGCTCAGCCTGAATGCCCTGGTCGGCAACATAAATAATCCGGG
>DAOUXC010000180.1 GCA_030666795.1 Desulfobacteraceae bacterium | reverse complement strand
TAGAATTGAAGAGGCCAAGAAGAGGAATCACGTCAAACTGGGGCCCCAACTCGAACTTTTCAGCACCTTTGAAGAAATCGGCGCAGGCATGATAGTCTGGCATCCCAATGGCATGATGCTGAGGCATATCCTTGAGGATTTTGAAATAAGGGAGCATCTGAAAAGGGGTTATGACCTGGTCAAGGGACCTACGATACTGAAGACCGAATTGTGGAAAAAGTCGGGCCATTTTGAAAATTACCGTGAGAATATGTATTTCACGGAGATTGATGAGCAATCCTATGGCATCAAGCCCATGAACTGTCTTTCCCATATGCTCATTTACGGTTCGAAAATAAGGAGTTACAGAGACCTGCCCAAACGATATTTTGAACTGGGAACGGTCCACAGGCACGAACGTTCAGGGGTTTTAAACGGACTTTTCCGCGTGAGGGAATTCACCCAGGACGACGCCCATATCATCTGCACACCGGAGCAATTGAACGGCGAAATAAAGGGTGTGCTCGATTTTGTCAAGGATGTTATGGGCATATTCAGTTTTGACTACGACCTGGAAATCAGCACCCGGCCTGAAAAATCCATAGGGTCTGAAGAAGACTGGAACCTGGCCACGGGCGCACTCATAAAGGCCATGGACGACAGTAACCTGCCATACGATATTAACGAGGGAGACGGGGCCTTTTACGGGCCAAAGATAGATGTCAAGTTGAAGGATGCCCTGGGAAGGTCATGGCAATGCGCCACTATTCAGTGTGACTTTACCCTTCCCGAGCGGTTTGATCTTGTTTTTATAGATAAGGACGGTCAAAAACACCGTCCCGTCATGATTCACAGGGTCATTCTGGGAGCCATCGAGAGGTTTATCGGTGTCCTGATAGAGCATTATTCAGGTGCTTTTCCCGTATGGCTCGCCCCGGTCCAGACTACGATTTTGACGGTGACGGACAGGAATATATCCTTCGGTCAAAAATTGCTGGATATCCTGGTTGATTCTGAGATCAGGGTGAAAGCGGACTTTAGAAATGAAAAACTGGGTCTGAAAGTGAGAGAGGCCCAGTTAAAGAAGATTCCCTACATGCTGATTATAGGGGACAGGGAATGCGAAAATGAAGGGGTAACCCCAAGGCAGAGGAGTGGTCAAAATCTTCCTTTTATGACCGCCAAGGAATTTATTGACCTTGTTTCTGAGGACTGTAAACAAAGGAGGTAATGGCCATAGGCAAAAAAATTGAAGATGTCAGGATAAATGAACGTATCCGGGCAAGTATGGTCAGGTTGATTTCGGATGAAGGTGAGCAACTTGGTATATTATCCATTCAGGATGCACTGAACGCGGCAAAAAATGTGGGCCTGGATCTTGTGGAGGTTGCGCCCAATTCCGACCCTCCTGTTTGCCGGATCATGGATTACGGCAAATTCAAGTACCAGGCAAGCAAGAAGGTGCAGGAGGCGCGTAAAAAGAGCAAGGCTTTCCAGCTCAAGGAGATCAAACTACGGCCTCACACAGAGGACCATGACCTGGGTTTCAAGCTGAAAAATGTCAAAAAGTTTTTAGAAAACAAGAACCGTGTGAAAGTGACCGTCTTTTTTAGGGGCCGGGAAATGGCTTTCATGGATGCCGGGGTCAGACTTCTTAAAAGGGTAGCCGGAGAAGTTGAGGACCTGGGTACAGTGGAGCAGGAACCCACACGGGAGGCCAGGAATAGAATGACCATGCTGATTGTCCCTAAATGAACAGGACCTGACGCTGATTCTGCAGGGTTCTTTGTACGACCTTTCGAGAAGAAGGTCTTGTGCTTATATAAGGACGTTTTTTTACTAATCAGATGTCAACCTTCATTTGTCGTTAGTTATTTAGTAAGGTACATTTTCTATCACCTTTGTCGGAACATTGGCGGGACGTAGGTGTGATGCTTGACGCCCCTACACAAATTTTTTTTAAAATGATCCGATTTCAAAACATTCAAATTTGTTCGAGATAGGATGAAAGAGGGCGTTTTCAAATTGGCTCAAAATGCCATTTAAAATAAACAAGCACATGGAGGCGAAAAATGCCAAAGATAAAGACAAACCGTGGCGCGGCCAAGAGATTTAAGTCCACGGGTTCGGGAAAGATCGTAAGGCACAAGGCCTTTTCCAGTCATATTCTTACAAAAAAGAGCACAAAAAGGAAAAGGAACCTGAGAAAATCCACTGTGGTGGATTCCACTAATCTAAAACAGATTGCCAAACTCATTCCCTATCGTTGATGGTTATGAGTTAATCGCAGATCACAAGGGGTATTGCAATGCCAAGGGTAAAGAGGGGTTTTAAGGCGAGGAGAAGGAGAAATAAGGTACTGAAGGCCGCCAAAGGATACAGAGGGGGCCTGAGCAAACAGCTCAGGACCGCGACAGTTGCCGTGAGCAGGGCCGGGATGTATGCGTATCGCGACCGGAGGGTCAGGAAAAGAGAATTTCGCAGTCTCTGGATAATGAGGATCAATGCTGCTGCACGTGAAAACGGTTTATCCTACAGCAGGTTGATTGGAGGTCTCAATAAGGCAGGAATTGCATTGGATCGTAAGGTACTCGCTGATATGGCTGTGCATGATCCGGTGGCCTTTTCCCAGTTGGCGGCTATGGCACAGTCATAGGACCTCGGTTCTTAAGTTTTCGATAAGTTAGGGAAGTCTGACAGTCCCTTCCTTAGCTCAGTGTCGGCGGGTATCTTCTCAGAGATGTCCGCCGACACTGTCTTTGGAGGTGACAGTCATGGACTTTGTCTTTAAAGTCATCCGGACTTTTTGAGAAGTTACCTCGATTTTTTTATAAAACATTGTCATGCGACAAAGTAGGCCATGAAAGAGCAACTCCTTAAACTGGAAAAAAAGGCGCTTGAAGAGCTAAAGGGGATAAATGACCCCTCAGGGCTTGAGAAGTTCAGGATCACGTATCTCGGCAAGAAGGGCCTGCTCACCGCGTGTATGAAAAGATTGAAAGACCTTCCTGCCGGTGAAAGGCCGGAGGCGGGCAAATTGGCCAATGTTGTAAAAGGCAATTTGACCGGGCGTTTTGAAGAGGCGCGTGAACGTGTTGCGTCCGGAAAGGCGGAGGGTGACTCATTTCTGGATGTCACACTGCCGGGCAGAGAACCGCTTCGAGGGAACCTCCATCCGGTTACCCTGGTTATCAAAGAAGTCTGTCAGATCTTTTCAAGGATGGGTTTCATGGTAGTGAAGGGACCCAACGTTGAATTGGACTATTATAATTTCGAGGCCCTTAATCTCCCGAAAGATCATCCTGCAAGGGATATGCAAGACACCTTTTACATCTCAGGAAACGTGGTCCTGAGGACCCATACCTCTCCTATCCAGATCCGTGTTATGGAAGCAAAAAAGCCACCCGTGAGTGTTATTGCCCCCGGAAAGGTCTACAGAAGAGATTCGGATGTCTCTCACACCCCCATGTTTCACCAGGTGGAGGGCCTTTTGGTGGATAAGGACGTGAGCTTTGGGGATTTGAAGGGAACGCTGACGAGTTTTGTGCACCAGATGTTCGGTAGTGATACTTCCTTGAGGTTCAGACCCAGCTTTTTCCCTTTTACCGAACCCAGCGCAGAGGTGGATATTCGGTGTGTCATGTGCGGGGGAAAGGGTTGCCGGACCTGCTCACATACCGGCTGGTTGGAGATCCTGGGTTCCGGCATGGTTGATCCCAATGTATATGGTTTTGTGGATTATGATCCCGAGGTATATACGGGATTCGCATTTGGTATGGGTATTGAAAGGATCGCAATGCTCAAGTACGGAATAAATGATATCCAGTTGTTTTTTAAAAACGACATGCGATTTTTAAGACAGTTTTAGCGGATCTGCTTAACCTATTTATCCTAATTTCCATCGAGTATTATTCATGAAACTAACCCTGAACTGGTTAAAAGATTACGTAGATATTGAAATGCCGCCTGATGAACTCGGTGAGCTTCTGACCATGAGTGGATTAGAGGTTGAAGGCATAGAGGCCGTGGGTCAGGGTCTTGATGATATTGTAGTGGCAAAGATATTGTCCCTAAGGCGTCATCCCGAGGCGGATCGGCTTTTCTTGTGCCAGGTGGATACAGGTAGTGAAAATGTCCCGGTGGTCTGCGGGGCCCCTAACTTAAAGGAAGGTCTGTTAGCCCCGCTGGCATTACCCGGGACAAGGCTTCCTGACGGTACTGTTGTCAAGGAAAGCCGGATCAGGGGGGAAATCTCAAAAGGCATACTCCTGGCAGAAGATGAAATGGGCCTGACCGAAGACCATACCGGCGTAATGATTCTTCCCTCAACCCTTACGCCGGGCACGTCACTGCCTGCCGTTCTTCCCGTCTCCGATTGGGTTTTTGATGTCGATATTACCCCGAATCGTCCTGATTGCGCATCCGTTATAGGGATTGCCAGGGAGATTGCGGCCGCTACAGGGAAAAGGTTGAAGCTGCCCGAGGTGGAAATAGAAGAGACCGGCCCTGCCATTGAGGGCCTTACAAGCATTACCATCGACGATCCCGAGGGTTGTCCCCGTTATGCGGCCGGCATTATTCAGGGGGTTTCTTTAGGCCCTTCTCCATTCTGGATGAAATACCGGCTTTACCTGTCCGGGGTAAGAAGCATCAATAACATCGTGGATGTGACCAATTATGTGATGTTGGAAATGGGCCAACCGCTCCATTCATTTGATTACGACCGGTTGAGGGAGAACAGGATCGTTGTGAGGCGGGCAGCTGAGGGGGAGGCATTCAGCACACTTGATGGACAGACGCACACCCTGAACAACGAAACCCTTATGATCTGCGATGGAGAGCGGGCAGTGGCTGTTGCGGGGATCATGGGAGGTCTGAACTCGGAGATCTTTGCCGGTACCGAAAATGTCCTTTTAGAGAGCGCTTTTTTCGATCCCGTGACTATTCGTCGGGGCTCAAAGCGTCTCGGGCTGTCCACAGAGGCATCGTATCGTTTTGAAAGAGGCGCTGATATTGGTGGGTCAACAACCTTCCTGAAGCGTGCCCTTTCGCTTTTTTACCGCCTGGCAGGGGGAAAGATTGCCAGGGGCATTATAGATAACTATCCAAGGGTCCATACCCCTCCCCATATCAATCTGAGAGTGGACAGGACGAATCGTTTCTTAGGGACGGCTTTTTCCAGGGATGTCATAAGCGGGTATCTGGCGGCACTGGAAATGGAGGTCGACAATATCAACGAGAATGAACTCCTTGTCAAACCTCCTTCTTTCCGGGTGGATATTATCCGGGAGGCCGATCTCATGGAAGAAGTGGCAAGATTGGGTGGATACGACAATATCCCCGTGACCACGCCGAGTATCAGGCCGTCTGAAGAAGGTGAGACGCCCGAACTTCTCCTCCGTGACCAGGCAAGATCGATCATAACGGGCCTGGGTTTTACGGAAATAATCACTTACAGTTTCATTTCCCCGGATTCGATTGATATACTCGGGGCGGAGAAGGAAAGCACCTTGAGATCCTTTGTCCGGCTTATTAATCCACTAAGCGTTGACCAGTCCATAATGAGAACGTCTCTGCTTCCGGGGCTTTTGGAGACCGCTAAGAACAACATATTTAATCAGGAAAAAGGACTCAAGCTTTTCGAATGGGGAAAACTGTTCTTTCGGAAAGAGGGAGAACAGCTCCCCCTTGAAAAGACTTATCTGTCTGCAATAATGACCGGGCTGTATCGTCAAAAATCATGGTATGGTCATGAGAGGTCTGTGGACTTTTACGATATTAAGGGAGCTGCCGAGGCCCTTTTGAAGGGCCTTGGACTTGATGATATTGATTTCCAAAGGGATACCGCTTCCGAGGGATATGACCCTGAAATTTCAGCCGGTATTTACTGCTCCGGTTCGGCTTTAGGAAAGGTGGGCCGGGTCTCCGCCGGTGTGATGGAGGCGTATGACCTGAAAGATGAGGGTGCCTTTGTTTTTGAGCTTGATATTCATGCCCTTTTAGAAGGGCTTTACAAGACAATAAAATTGCGACCTTTCGCAAAATACCCTGCCGTCTACAGGGACATATCAATGATTGTTGACCGCCGATTAGAAAGCGCCGAGATTTTTAAAGTCGTAGGAAAGGAAGGCGGTGACCTTGTTGAGTCCGTACAGATTTTTGATTTGTACGAAGGCGAGAAAATTGATCCATCCGAAAAGGCCATTGCATTCAGAATCTGTTACAGGTCTGAACATGGGACCCTGGACGGAGGGGAAGTAAACCGGCTGCATGAGTCAATTATTGACAAGATAAGAAATGAGACGGGGGGGCGCTTAAAGGAGGGCTGAGGCATGGGCCGGATTCCTGACGACAAGCGGTATTTCCGCATCGGCGAGGCCAGTCGCATTATCGGTGTTGAACCTTATGTCCTGCGATTCTGGGAAGGTGAATTTTCCCAGGTCAGGCCGAGAAGGGCCGATTCCAACCAGAGGACATACCGGCGGGAAGACCTGGAGACCCTTCTTGAGATAAAGAAATTGCTTCATGATGAGCGGATGACGATTGAAGGAGCCAAACAGCGCCTGAAAAGACGGAAGGACAAGGAGACGCCCATTGATGTATCTTTTGTTGAGAACATAAAAACAGAGTTGAATGAAATCCTCAAAATACTCACCTGAAAACCGCCCCTCAATGGGTTGTCATGAAAAAATTCCCGGTCATTTTTTTTCTGATCATCATCGCTTTAATCCTTATTCTGAAAGAGAACATACAAAAACGGCCTTCCGAACCCCTCTCAGAGGGATGTCTTTTCTGCCATAACAAGGTAACGGATCCCGATCCTTCCCATCCCGTCACAGCCTTTGGTTGTTACGGCTGTCATTCAGGAAATCCATACTCTTTAGATGCGAAAAGGGCCCACTTCGGCGTGGTCCGGAATCCGGGAGACCTACGGGTGGCGGAGCGGACCTGTGGAAAGGAAGGGTGTCATTCAGACATTGTTCCACGGGTAAAAAAAAGCATCATGGCCACGAACAGGGGTATTCTCAAGACCTTGCAGCATAAATGGCTGAACATCAAGGGGGCAAAAACAGGGGTCAGGGATCTCATGGGAGAAAATCCTCCTGAGAACCTTGCCATTGACCATTACAGAAAGATGTGCGGTGGTTGCCACCTGTGGAAGGAAAGAGGGGACCGTCCGGGAGAGGTTGGAAAAAGGGGCGGGGGATGCAGTGATTGTCATGTGCTGGATAAGGATAGAAAAGAGATTGCAGATTCCGGACCGTTTGATCACCCGGTGATGACAACGCGAATCCCTTCGGAAAATTGCGTAAAATGCCATACAGGTCCGCAAAGATCGGGTTGGCGTATTTCGGCAGGGTCGAGGCGGCAAGATACGGAACCCCCCAAGAAAGGGGAAATCTTAGTAGGCGGAGGTTGGCCGGGGAACGCCTTTTCCCTCACCCTGAAGCGGATATACATTTCGCAAAAGCGGGGATGGAATGGATAGAATGCCACACCGCGACCGGTTTAATGGGGG
>DAOUXC010000292.1 GCA_030666795.1 Desulfobacteraceae bacterium | reverse complement strand
TACCCCTTTTTCAAGAGGGATATGGTCTTTTTAACGGGGTCCGAACCTTCAATTTCTGTTTCTTTACAGTCGAAAAGAGAGACTGCGGGTCCGCATTCCCGGCAGGCATTGGGCTGTGCGTGAAAACGGCGGTTATGGGGGTCCTTGTATTCCCTGTTGCAGGTCTGACACATTTTGAATTTTTTCATGGTTGTAGCCGGGCGGTCGTAAGGGATATCCATGATTATGGAATAGCGTGGGCCGCAATTGGTACAATTGATAAAGGGATATCCGAACCGCCGGTCCTCAGGGTTCCTGAGTTCGGAAAGACAGTCCTGGCAGATACAGACATCGGGTGAAATGAGAGCGGATCGTTCCTGCCGGCCCTGACTCGTCTTTATTTTAAAGCAATTTTCATTTTTAAGGGGTATGTGCGTCCATTCAAAAGAAGAGATCCGGGCAAGGGGAGGGCTTTCCTGCGCGACCGCTTCTAAAAAGTCTCGTATGTCTTCATCGGGACCTTGGACTTCAATGTCCACGCCCTGGGATGTGTTGGTTACGTAACCTGACAGATTGTGACGGTGGGCAAGCTGATAGATGAAAGGCCGAAAACCGACCCCCTGGACAATGCCTTTAATGGCACCTTTGGCACGCTTGTTCATTTTCCTGTCAAGCCGATTTCCTGTTATTTACAGAGTCTTTGAGCCAGGCGTACCAGGCATCGAGGCCTTCCCCTGTTTTACAGGAAACCTCAAAAATAGTGAGGTGGGGGTTTACCTTCAGCGCTTCCTTTTTCATGTCTTCGATACTGCAATCCAAATAGGGCGCGAGATCGATTTTATTGATCAACAACACCTTTGATTCACGGAACATAAGGGGATATTTTGCCGGTTTGTCCTCTCCTTCGGGAACACTGAGTATCATGGCCTTGAAATCCTCTCCCACCTTGAATTCCGCAGGACAGACCAGATTGCCCACATTTTCCACGACGAGCAGATCAAGATCATCAAACACAAACTCTTTAAAGGTGTCCCGGATCATATTGCCATCCAGATGGCACGCGCCCCCTGTATTGATCTGAACCACGGGAATCTCTTTCCGGGCGATTCGTTCAGCGTCCTGAGATGACTGGATATCTCCCTCGATGACACCTATATGAAAATCATTTTGCAGGGCATCGATGGTTTTTTCAAGAAGGCTGGTTTTTCCCGCGCCGGGCGAGCTCATTAGATTGATAACCAGTAAGTTGCTTTTGTCAAAGATAGCCCTGTTTTCCTGGGCGATTCGGTCGTTGGCCTCCAATATGTTCTTGACCACTGATATTTTCATAGTACCTGCTCCTTATTTTTAATCCACTTCCATATCCACAATGGACAGATCCTGTCCAGCAGTGGTTTCGATATCCGGGCTGCCGCAGAAGGGGCACTCAAAGGCATAATCCTTTATTTCAAATGCCCGTTTGCATTCCCGGCACATACCCTCCAACGGTATGACTTCCATGATGAGTTTTGCCCCTTCCAGTTCCGTGCCCGAGGTGATGACCTCAAAGCAAAAAGAAAGGGATTGTGGAACAATGGCGGATAATTGGCCTATGTGAAGCCTTACGGATCTTAAAACGGTAGCGTCATGCCTGGTCATCTCTTCCTTGATAATATCGATCAGACTTTGCGCTATGGACATTTCATGCATAAAAAACCGTATGGGTTCACAGATTAAGAGTTAATGGACTTATGGCTTTGCCATGTTTTTGCTTTTACTAAGGTTGAGCGGTTCAACGTTCACGGTTCACAGCTAAAGAGTCCTGACTGTCTGATCCCAAAAGTGTGACAAGTCAGTAGAGACGACATGCATGTTTCACTTTTAAACTGCAAGAGTTTGAAGTGAACTAAAGTCTGAAGTGAGCTAAAGTTAAGGAATTCTGTCAATTATATAGAATCAGTGGAGCAAAACGACTCCATAACCCTGGCCCAGACCGATCACCATCATTTTACACCTAAAGAGTCAAGTCTGGTAATGACACATTGGCTTGACCAGACATACTGACGAGTCGCACCCCTGGCCCAGACCTGGTTTACCTAGTGTCGTGCATCCCAACGGGGAGTCGCGCCAGGGCGGGCAGTGCGGGCTTTATGAACTTTAGATCACTTTTAACTTGTATATCTGACGAATTTCAATGGATTACAACCTTTGAACCCCTGGCCCAGACCTGTTTCCTTTCCCATTGCGTAGAATCTCCTGGCGTACCATTCAGTGCGACACTGCCGGAAATCCAAATTAAATCGCATCAGGGCAAGCCTGAAACCTTGAACCGTGAACCTTTTCAGTTACGCTTAGCCCTGCATAAGGGCCACAATGAGGGATTCCACTTTTTGTCTGGCGTCATTGAACATGCCTGAAAGGTTCAGGGAATGATTGGCAAATATACTTCCCGGGTCTCCATTAAAAACAATCAGGGGCTCAAAATAACATCTTCTCAGGTTTTCGAGAATCTTATCAATCAGCTTGACAGAGTTTTTATCGGTCAATACGTCAATAAAATCGATTCGTATGGCCACAAAGGATTCATAAAGCGCATAGGCCACGCCCTGGGAATAATAGAAATTATCATCTATCCGATACCAGGGGATATCAATATCCACCATTTTCGGGGCCTTGACATTGTCTTTGGTCCCCTCGTCCATTGTCAGGACCTTGTCCATGTCGCGAGGGGCATTTATCAGCCTTGTGTTTACTCCACCCATGAGAGAGGCATACTGCTTCAGGAGCTCCACAAGGTTGTCGGCCCTGGGATAAAAATGGGATTTACCGTCCGAAAGATTCCGAAGGAAAAACTCTAAATTCTCGTGGGCCATTTTCCATTTGTTTTCCGCAGACGGAAACCACCATTTGTAAGGATCGTTTGCAAGCCCTGTAAAGGCCCCTTCTGCCGAGGGATCAAGTTTATCGGTGGTTCGCATGCGGGAGAGGTTGTCCCTCAGGACCCTGACGTTATAGCGGACAACCTCTAATTGCCCCATCTGGAAATTGGGCATGTTATCCAAAAGGACAGTGGGCCAGAAAAGGTCATTGGGCAGCCAGTTGTCATACATTTGCTCAATAAGGATATGGTTAGTCTTTATAAAGGCCGTGCCTTTGACAGGACTGTCCAGCTTTCCGAGAGTGATCCGGTCGGGTTTTTTGGAATTAATAAACATTACAGCGACCACGAACAGGACCAGGACAAGGAGGATGACCAAAATAAGATATTTTGATTTTCCGCCTTTTTTCTTTTCAGAGATGGTTTCCATGGTTTTTACCGCCTGTTAAGATTTTCGTGACATTTTAACGAGTTCTGAAGTCAATTGTCAATACGGCCTCTCCTTTACAGAGGGAAAAAGTGATCTGTCCGTGTGGGGGATAAATTTTGCGGCGCTGAAAAGATTCATAAATTCCTGGTTTACGTTGAGTTCAAGATAGGTTACCCGATCGCGAATACGAAACATCTCTTCTTTAGCCTGAGACGACAAAAGGGCCATACCGGCGCCTTCAAGAGAGGTGTTTCCCAGGGGGACGTAGGTTTCCAAAGGGAGATCCGGGATCATGCCTATGGTGATGGCCGATTGAGGGTCAATGTATGAACCGAAGGTCCCGGCCACATAAAAACGGGTTATTTTGCTTAACGGGATATTCACGGTATTGGCTATGGTGGTCAGAATGGTATACATGGCGGCCTTTGAACGCATCAACCCGTCTATATCCGTTTGTCCAAGCGTCAGGGCCCGGTCCGCAGCTGAATCTTTGGAGGGAACAATGATCAGTTGTTTGACACCGTCTGTCTCAATGAGTCTGTCCCCGCATCGTGCGGCCACATACTTGCCCCTTAAATCAATCATGCCAGCCAAAAAGAGCTGGGCCACAAGGTCTATCAGACCGGAACCGCATATCCCGACCGGCGGCTGATTCTCAATGGTTTTCAACTTGAATTCTGAGGAAGACGGGTCAATTTCTATTTTGTCAATGACGCCGGGTCCCGCCATCATACCCATGTCAGCGACACCTCCCTCCAGGGCCGGTCCCGCGGCCCCTGCGCATGCCATGAGCCAGTCGCCGTTGCCAATTACCACTTCGGCATTTGTTCCAACATCAACCAGAAACGACGTTTCACTGCTTTGTGTCATGCCTGAAGCCAATATACCCGCAATCAGGTCGCCGCCAAAATAGCTTCCTACATTGGGAAAGACCAGGACCGGGGCGACCGGGTTGATTGCCAGACCGAGTTCTGAGGACTTAATAAGGTCCGATCTGTTTATCACCGGGATGTAGGGCTCGCGGCAAAGCCAGTAAGGATCAAGACCCAGGAAAAGGTGCGTCATTGTGGTATTCCCGGCCACGGACATCCCGACAATGGAAGCGGCGCTGATTCCGTTTTTTTGCGCCAATTGATCAATCTTGTGATTCAGCCTCTCGATTATAAGACCCTGCAGTCTGGCTAAGCCACCCTCCTGCGCGGCAAAGTGTATCCGGGTCAGTATGTCTGTGCCGATTTCTATCTGTGGATTATGAAAGGAGATCTCATCCCTTGTCTTCAGGGTTATGAGATCCAGTAGCCGGATAACTACCGTGGAACTCCCCAGGTCCACGGCAAGGCCATAGATGCTTTTCCCATCTCGTGAGGGGACAATGTCTATCAGATGCCATCCGTATGGGCCTTCAAAGAGAATGGCGCAGATATTGTAATCGCACTTCCTCAAGGTTCGCGAGAGTCGTTGAACCAGTTTATATTCGACGCTTACTGATTCAGTCGAAAGAACCTTTTTGATAACCTTTACAATGCGGTCCACATCGGCGGTATTGTCTTTCAAATCAGGAGG
>DAOUXC010000163.1 GCA_030666795.1 Desulfobacteraceae bacterium | reverse complement strand
CAGCGCCCACAAGAAGATCCGCCCCGGTGGCTCTCAGTATCTCTTGGAGCGTCTCCTTTTTTTTATTTATTTCTTTTGCCGGGGGGGGTAGATAGATATTGAGGGTAGTCCCTTCACCTATTTCACTGAAAACATAAATAATACCGCCGTGATTTTTGATGATGCCATAGGCCGAGGCCAGTCCCAACCCGGTACCCCTTCCCATCTCCTTAGTGGTGAAAAACGGGTCAAATATCTTTTGACTGATTGACTCATCCATTCCTACTCCCGTGTCCATAACAGTTATCTTCACAAATTTGCCAGGCGTCAGCTTGAACAATTTTGCATATGTTTTATCCAGTATGACATTTTCGGTTTGAATGAATAAGTTGCCACCACCGGGCATGGCTTGCCAGGCATTGACATAAAGATTCAGCAGCACTTGCTCGATCTGACCCTGATCTACTTCTACCGTCCACAAGTCCTGCTGGTATTTTGACTGAATCACAATTTCCTTTTTAGTACGGCCAAACATCTCAGCGCTCATCATCATAAGTTCATTGAGATCAGTGGGTTTGACCTCATATTTTCCGCCTCTGGCAAAGCCCAAAAGCTGTTTGGTGAGGTCTGCTCCTCTCTGGACGTACTGTTCAATATTTTTCAGTTTTTCATAGTGGGAATGGCTGGAATCGACATCCAGGAGCATTAAGGAGGTATTCCCCTGCATAGCCATAAGCAGGTTATTGAAATCATGGGCAATGCCCCCGGCTAAGGTGCCTATGGCTTCCATCTTCTGAGCCTGTTGGAGCTGCTTTTCTAAAAGTTCCTTCTCTGTGACGTCCACGACAACACCCTGCATGGCCGATATGCCTTGATAGGTCACCGGAGTGGCATTCACCTCAGCCCTGAAATGAGATCCGTCTTTTTTAATTGCGGTATAGATCACAGAATCGGAAGTAGGGAGTTCTCCTTTGATCTTGCCATCTATTCGCGCTCTAAGCAGGTTGTGTTCCTCAGGGTTGATTATATCCCAGACAGACATGTTGAGACCTTCCTGGACTCCGTATCCGAAGATTTCACTGATTTTTTCATTCAGGAAAAGAAATCGACCGGAGGGCATTTCACATATAAAAAGTCCCAAAAGAACGTTATCCACCAGGAACCTGTACCTCTGTTCACTCTGTCTCACAGCCTCTTCGGCCTGCTTGCGAAACGTGACGTCCATCAACGAAGCAACCCTTTTTTTTGTCCCTGGGATCATTCCTACAGTATTAATTATATTTTTTATTTTGCCCTGCTTATCAACAAAACGGAACTCAGATTCTGTGGGCGCCTTCCCCTCATTTTCTCTTTCTGTGGCGTGGTATTTTTCCATTTTTTCAAGATCTTCCGAAAGTACAAAATCCGTCCATCTCTTCTTGCCCACAACTTCATCTTGGGAGTACCCGCTGAGTTTTTTAAATTCCGTGTTCATCATAGAAATAATTTCGGCTTCTTCGATAATAACGGTTGCCGCACCGGTATTTTCAAATACGCTGCGATATCTTTGTTCCGAGTCCCGCAGTGCTTTCTCGGCCTGTCTACGTTCGGTAATGTCTTTTATCCAGACCTGTATCCCCGGTTCTCCTCCAAAACCGATGGCCCGGGCATTAATATCAACGTAAAAACATGATCCGTCCTTGCGCAACATCCTTACCTCGTAATGGGATGGTACGACCTCTCCCTTCATACGCGCCTGTGCCCGACCCCTTGTCAACTCCTGGTAATCAGGGTGGTATACAAGCCAGTGGTCCAAGCCCAACAACTCTCCTTCGTCATACCCCAGCATCTCATGCAAACGCCGATTTGCGAATATTATCTTGTCCCCTTTTTGTACAAAGACCCCGTCAAAACTTTCCTCGACCAGGGTTTGGTAATGCTCTTTACTTTGCAGTATGGCATCCTCAGCCTCTTTTCGGGCAGTTATGTCTTCGTAGGTGAGAAATTGTTTCCCGTCCTTTAAGGCTACGGCACGGAAATGGCTGATCTTGTACTGGTTGTTCTTGCATCTTACTTTGAAGATCCTTGGCTTAATTTGGCCTATCTCAATCCTGTCAACCAAATCTTCAGTCCAGGCGGAAACAACCTTTTTTTTGTATTCTTCATCAGGATAGGCATTCTTAAACCAGGTCTCCTTGTCAGGAAGATCCTCTTTGGTATAACCGAAAATCTCGGAAAATTTCGGGTTAAAGTATTCAAAAGTCTGGTCAGGTTTCATGATTGAGATACCAAAAGGGGCGTCTTCAGCTAACATCCTGAACCTCTCCTCACTCTCGCGCAACGCATTTTCAGATCTCTTTCGGTGGCTTATGTCCCGAATAATGCCCTGATACTCAAGAACGGCTCCATCACCGGCCAGTCGAACAGTTACACTTAACAGACAGTTTATCTTTGTACCGTCTTTTTTAAGCAAGTCCACCTCATAATCCAGAACTGATCCTTTTTGTTCCAGCGCCTGCTGAAACCTCTGTCCATCTTCCGGACGAACATAGAACTCCCGGAAACTAACTCCCATGATCTCTTCTCCGGTATACCCGAAAAGCCCTAATGCGGCCTCGTTGATGTCGACGATTTCGCCCTCGCGAGTGGTAATGACAATGGCATCCCTGGAATTTTCAAAGAGAGTGCGGCATCTTTCCTCATTTGCCAGCATCTTTTCCTCTGCCAGTTTGCGGTCAAGGGATTCCTTTTCTAATTCATCAACCCTTTGTTTCAATACCTCATTCTCCGGTTTTTGGGTCACTTAAGTATTCCTCCGTGATGACTACTTGAATCCTGTCGCTTATCCTCAGCGAAATCCCCTGATTTTGAAGCTGCCGGAAAATTAATAGTAAAGGTTGTCCCTCCTGACTGATGGCAGTCTTTCTTGTTCGAGCAAAACTCGCATTCACTGATCCTGCCTGGGCAGACATCCGTCTCTTTTGGTATGAATTTACACCTTGAAGATATCATATCTATCTTGAAATTATAGCGCTCGGAAAAAATTTTCATGCGCAATAAGTCGGCTCCTTTTCCGCCGGCATTGAAATCAAAGGGCCTTTTGGAGGAATATGCCATTGTATCCTGGGTAGTAAAAAAGCCTTCAAATATACGGCGCTGGGCGTCTTCTATGATTCCAACGCCGTAGTCGCGCACCAACAATTCCGCGCGTTCCCCGTTTTTTCGAACAATCACCTCTATCTTACCTTCATCCGGTGTGTTTTCTATGGCGTTTTTTATGAGACCATCAACCACTTTCTGTAAGGGATCCAGCGGCATATTCAATGGCGGTGCGGGTTCAAAATGACTTATAACTTCAACCTGGCGATGAGAAAACAGATGCTTAAGATTTTCAAAACATTTTTTGACATATTCACCTAAGATAATCCTTTCCGGCGCAATTTTTTTGGTTCCAAAGGTCTCTTCAATCCGTCTTCCTATGGCCTCGATGACAGGACCTTCCCCGAACTGCTCGGCAAAAAGGGTCTCAATTTCATCCTTACATTCGTCGAGCATCAGGGAAAGAAGATCAAATGCCTTGTAATCTTTACCATGCATGATATCTTCCACTTGGTTTTGTATCTCCATTATGCGGTCCAGATTCCTTTTGCTTCTCTCTATTGTTGCCTTCCATTTATTTTCGGGAAGGGTTGCCAGTCTTTTTACCAGTATATTTATAGAACCTGAGAGCACGGAAACCGGGGTCTTCAATTCGTGGGACAGGTGGTTGATAACCTTGTCTTTTGCCCGGTTCAGACTTGTGACCTCCCTGTATGCCCCCTTTAACTCCTCAGAGAATCTGGCGTTTTCAATGGAAAGGGCAACAGTTCCCGCTATCATATTCAACATCTCGACATCAGTTTCGTCAAAGGCCCCTTCCTTTTTGTTGATGGCGCATAATACTCCGAAGATATGGTCACTGCTTTTCAGAGGCACCAGAAGCAGATTCCTTGTCTCGTATCCCAGCTTTCTGTCTCTTTCCTTGTAAAAACCCGGATCTTCGGAGGTGTCTGAAACAATGATAGGTTCACCCGTCCTGATAACCTTGCCTGCCACAAGCTGATGAATAGGAAACCGGATTTCTTTTACTCTTTTCTGAGTAGCGGTGTCATCATAGGCCGCGCCCTGGAAGAAGAGTTCTTCTTTTTCCTCATCGAGCAATATGATAAGCGAACCTTCCGATTCCAGAAGTAGTTTGACCTCGCTGCTGATATAATCCAAAAGGTCCTCCAAGTCAGGATATTCCGGGAGGGCCATGCTGATACGTAGTATTGCTTCGTTGTTGCGAGCGATCCTCTTTTCCTTGGTTATGTCCCTCAGGATTACAATTTCTCCGCCGGCCTCTTCTTCACCCTCCGAGTATATACCGGCCCTCAGGACTACATCCAAAATCCGACCGTCCTTTGTCAGACGTCTGGTTTCGTGTCGTAGTATGATCTTTTTATCAAGAAGCTCCTTGATCATCTCGCTTGTTTGCTGCTCCATACCCGGTGGAGCATATGGTATGGTCTTTCCTTCCAATTCCTCAAGGGTCCAGCCGAAGACTTCTGTGAATTCAGAGTTCAGGTAAAAGACCCGGCCATCCAGGTTGAATATAACCATGGGGTATGGGACGAAATCCAGGAAGTTTATCAGACGCCTCTCGGATTTGCGAAGACCCTGCTCAGCGAGTTTCCGCTCGGTGACATCCTGGAGGGTTTCTATTGCGCCGGTGATATTTCCCTGTGCGTCCTTTAGGGGTGAAGCGGTAAAAAAAAGCCATGTGTCGCCTTTCTTCAGATTACGAAAAAGCCTCTCAGACTCATACCCTCCATCAGTAACTACGGATTTTGTATACTTCCCGCGATAGTACCTGGCGATTTCTTGTTCTGATGCATTGTCAACGATAAGGTCCGCCATAACCGGTCTTTCTTTAGGGTAGAAAGCAGCCCACTGTTTTCGGGTTCCGATTATTTCATGTGCAGAAATACCTGTCAGATTCTCATAAGCCCTGTTAACGTGGGTGACCGTGTGATTATTATCAATTACAAAGGTTGGAATGGAAGTCTCTTGAAGGATCTGGAAAAGCCTTTTTTCGCTTAAACGCAAGGCCTCCACTGTTTTTTTCCGCTCAGAAACTTCTTTTTCAAGCGCTCTGGCTTTTTTCTCCAGTTCTTCATAAGTCAGTTTTGCCACAATTAAAAACCTCCAAATGCATTAAAACACAAAAACCCCATTCAGCTTCTTTATCCTTGGCTGATCTCAATAATTCTTATGCCGCAGGTAATTTTCACGCCTATTACCGTGCCACTTTTATATCCCGTTATTTCTGCTTTTTGTTGTCAATTCGCTATGGCCCCAAAAATTTTGCGCATATTCTGGTAGAAGTCTCCAAATGTTAAAGGACGCTCGAGGCTCTACACTTTTGGGATAGCTGGGACAGCAGGTTCAGGCATTTTCTTGCAGCTTCCGGTGTCATGGTGCCCATGCCGCAGGACGGTGTGAGGATGGATCTTTGGGCGAGTAGTTGAGGTTCTATACCCCATTCATAAACACGGTGAAGACCCTCATTCAGTTTCGCGAAGAGGTCTTCTGCTGATTCCTCGCCGGTGAAATCTGATGTGGGGACGATTCCCCAGGCCACGGTACCACCTCCCTTTAGGAACGGCACAAGATTATCCGGATAAAGCAGGAAATAGTCCATATATCCAAACGCGTCAAAGTTGATTATGTCGGGGCCGGCTTCTATTATCATGGACCAATCCGTGTTCCCGCAACAGTGAATACCGATCAGGGTGTCGGAATGTTCTCGCAGATAATTAATGACCGTTCGAAGGTTATCTATGACCACGTGGCGTTCAACAGGTGAGAAGGCTGATCCAAAACCTGAGAGGGAGGGTTCGTCTATGAATAGCACTGTTTTTTTCCCGGATTTTTCGAGTTTCCTGACCTGCCAGAGGGCCTTAATGGCCAGGCCGTTCGCCAGGGCCTCCAAGATTTCGGGATTGTGAAGCACTGATTTACCACTCAGGTCGGTGATGCTCGACGCGAATGTGATGGGACCTGTTGTCTGCCCCTTGATGTACCAGGCTTCATCCTGACCCTGTTCAACTATCTCTAACAGGGCGTAAAGGCCCGGGGCATATGCTTTGCTCATGGCAAAGTAGTCAATATCCTGGGACAAAAAATGGTCATAGAAGTTAACGAGTTCCGACTCAGCACTCTTTTCGCCTGATATGAAAAGCGACCTCTTTTCTTCATCGATTTCCAGTAGGGGTAGACCTTCACTGTACTGGACGGACATATCTTCCAGGAAACTGCGCTTTACAAATTGTGGCCAGAAAGGTACGGAAGGAATTCTATCCAGAATCTCACGGCAGGTGGCCTCAATCTCTTGAAAAGGAACGCTTCCGATGCCGGTGGCTAAAAAATTAAAAGCGGGCGATCTATCACGCATGGCCGGACTCCTGGATTCTTTCCAGCCATCCTTCTAAAACCGTGATCATTTTTTCCGTTCTCGCCCTGAGCGCATCCTCATGGGTCACCTTTATCTCGGGTTTTTCGGCGATTTGTTCCTTTAACTCTTCAAGGCGGTCTGTGGAAGCCTTGTCCTCGGGGTTATCCAGTATGACCCTTTCATAAGTGCTTATGGCCTCAAGTACAAGTCCCTGGTTATAATAGATCTCCGCAAGCGTCGGCGTTGCAAGCTCAGTGAATGGTTCATCTTCCTCTTCCGCGACCGGGGTAATCTCCTCGGGTACACCATCGATCTCTTCTCCCCCGGCAGTGACAACTTCTTCCGGTATTTCCGGGAGGGGCGCTTCTTCAATTTTTTCTTCTTCGATTAAGACAACTTTCTCGGGGGGCTCCAGGGGTACGGGTTTTTCCTCGATTTCTTCTTCCGCCGCTAAAACCACTTCTTCCGTCACTTCCGGGGGTTCTGTTATTATTTCTTCCTTGACTTCTTCTTCGAATTCTTCCTCAAGAGCAGGGCCTTTTTCCTCGGGGATCCGGGGGGCTTCCGGGAGGGGTTCTTCTTCAACCGGTTTTATCTTGGCTAAGAGATCTATTGCTTCCTGGTCGTCAGGGTTGTGTGCAAGATATCGTTTGAGTGCCTCGGAAGCCTCTTCATGTCTTTTTTGACGGGTGTAAATGTCGGCCTGAAGTTTATATGCGGAAATCAGGTTCTTTATATCCGACGTTATCCCGTCTAACTCCCTCTCTGCCTGGCCGATAAAACCCATTTCAAGGTAACTCTCTGCCAGGAGGGTCCTTAGACGGATATCGTCTGGGTAAAAGGCCAGGGCCTTTAGACATTCAGAGACTACCTCACCGAATCGCCCTTCTTCTTTAATTTTTTTGAGTACCAAAAAAACGGTATTTTGAGAAGGTCCACTTTCTAAAATCCGGCCAAAAATATCATTCGAATTTTCCATTCTGCTGCACCTCCCTTTCGGATCGCCCGTTTTTATCAAGGTTTTGGGCCTTTTTTGTTATTCTTCCGGCGTCCTTACTGCGAGTTTCTTTTTTATCAAACCGGTATATTATTTCGTTTTTTTTGATCAGGCTGAGTTCCTTTCTTGCCACGGATTCAATATATTCCATATCCGTTCGAAGGCGGTGCACTTCTTCGAGCAGGGTCTGGTTTTCTTTTGCCAATTGGTGTATCCTGTCCACATAGGCCTTACGCTCCATCTCAGTGCGGTATAAATGTATAAGGCCCTGCTCACCGAACCCCAGCCAGGCCATAACGGGTGCTAAGAAGCAGAGGAGAATCAATGGAATTTTCCAGAATTTCCTCTTTTCAGATGCCAATTCAGTACACCTTTTTGGGTTCCCACTGGGCCGCAATAATAATTGAGGATACGCCCGCCCTTTTGGCGAGGTCCATTACGT
>DAOUXC010000081.1 GCA_030666795.1 Desulfobacteraceae bacterium | reverse complement strand
TGACAAAAAAGTCCTTTTCACCGGCGATGTAGTCTTCAATCAAGGTATAGGAAGAACGGATTTGCCCGGAGGCAACGCCGAGGAACTAAAAGAGAGTATCAAAAGAATTTCCCGACTCGACGTGGAATACCTGCTACCGGGCCATTTCGAGATAGTATCGGGCCGTGAAGAAATCAAATCAAACTTTGCAAACATTGAAAGGGATTGGTTTCCTTATCTCTAATGAAAAAATCCGCTTCTCAAAAAATAACGTCCATAGATTTTGACCTCCGTCAGTTGGAAATCTTCCGTAAGGTAGTGGAGCTCGAGAGTTTCTCAAAGGCCGCGAATGCGGTTTTTCTGGCCCAGGCCTCGGTCAGTGAAAGAATCGCCACCCTTGAAAACGTGGTCGGGACAAGACTCCTTGATCGTTTAGGCAGGCGGGTGGTACCCACAAAGGCCGGGGAACTACTTTACAAACACGCTTTACTCCTTCTGGACATGAAGCGAACTGCCTCCCTGGAAATGCAGGAGTTCCTTGGTGTCAGGAGGGGCGAAATCCAAATGGGAGCCAGCACCATTCCGGGTGAATACATACTTCCCGGAGTCATTGGTCTTTTCCGGAAAAAATATCCTTCAGTTTCGGTAGCCTTGACCATTGCCGACACCGTGGACATCCACAGAAGGGTCCTGGAAGGGGATTTCGAACTGGGAGTGGTGGGCTCCCGGACAGCCCAAAATGCGCTTATTTACCATGAATTATGGGAGGATGAACTGGTGCTTGCCGTCCCCGCCAAACATCGGTGGGCGAAGAAAAAGGGGGTCTCTTTGGCAGAGCTTTGCGAAGAACCTTTTATAATGAGGGAAGTAGGCTCGGGAACATTGAAGATAATGGAGGAATATCTCAAAGCTTCCCGGTCAAATGGAGCAGCCTCATTGAACGTGGTCGCGCATCTCGGCACATCCACGGCGGTAAAGGAGGGCATAAAGGCGGGCCTCGGAATTTCCATCCTTTCTTCAAGGGCCGTAGAGACGGAGATAAAGGCAGGGGTGCTAAAGGCCCTGAAGGTAAAAGGGCTTTCCATGTCCCGCAGTTTCTATTTAATCAGAGACAAAAGGAGAATTGCATCTCCCCTTTGCCAGGCCATGCTTGATTTCCTGCTGGCCACTTCTAAAAAACACGCATCTTCTCAATGACTTAGAGTATTTTGTTTTTGTATCAGTTTACTTGATGCCCACCCCGCCATTATGGACTAATGCCCTACTTATTGAGCTATTATGCGAAAACCCATATTTTGCGATATTGTACGAATTACCCGAACTTCTTAAAAGAGACATAAACAGCAAATAAAGGATCGAAATGATTGAAGAATTATTGGATTACCGGGGTGACTGCTGAAAGACGTATCAGGACGTAGGTCTATGTCTCAGGATATTACCCCCTGGCGAATCTTTTCAGTTCATCCTTGAAAAGGAAAAACTCGAAAATATAAGAAAAGTGGTGTCTCATAACGGCGGAGAAGTCGTTTCAGAAACCTCAGTCGATAATGATGTCCGGCTTGAAGTGAGAAAGGTTTCCGGACCGGACCGGTCATAGCTGAGCGCAAATCTTTAAAGAGAAAACTTTAGCGGAACATGCAAATGACGAGAGGCCGAAATGGCGGAGATAAAGCAGGTCCGGCTGAGTGAACGGCCCGACCCTAACGGGGTCTCCCTGAAGGGCCTGTATGCTATCGCGGCAACGGCCACAGCTATGGGCATAATCGTTGTATTTGTCCTGAATGTGGCCACGCCCATGGATTTTGTTCTCAATCAATTAGCTGACCTGTCCCGGAAGGACAGTCTTTCCTACGCATTGGAATTAGGCAAACGCCTCCTCGCGTTCCTCATCATGATATCGGTCGTTTGCGGTCTGACCTTCACGGCCATACACCGGCTTGTGCAGCCTATTGCAGGCTGCCTCACCGAGATAAGTGCAGGAAAAGAGCCACCGGCCGAACTGGTCGAACGGGGCAGGAGACGTCTCATCAACCTGCCTTTTCTCTTTATCGGTTTTAACATGGGTATGTGGATCTTGATTCCTCCCATGGTTTTTATCTCTGCTCACCTTATAGATATAATGGAACTGCATACATCAGTGGTCCTATCGGTCCGGGCCAGCATGGTGGGGCTTATCTCTACGGCCATTGCCTTTTTCAGGATCGAATCCTATTGCCGCCGGCAGCTCATCCCCTTCTTTTTCCCCCATGGCCGCCTGGCCGGGCTTAAAGGAGCGGCCAGGATCCCCATCTCCAGACGCATAAGAATGCTCTTCAGGCTCGGGAGCCTGGTGCCCTTGACAATACTTATGGTCACCCTGCTTACGCTTCAGTGGGAAATGGGCTCGGCTATTATCTCTGTGGAGGACTACGGCCGAGGGATAATCGTTTTCACATCGGTCCTTTGCATCATCGTCTTTTTCAGCGGCGGGGTACTCAACAGGGTAGTGAGCAGATCAATCGTGGAACCCCTGGAGAATATGCTGGAGGCTGTAGATAGTATCCAGGATGGAGATTACGATACCCGGATCAAAGTAGTAGGTAATGACGAGATAGGGGTTTTGGGCGACGCGGGAAACGAAATGATAAAAGGCTTAGCCGAGCGGGAGAAACTCAGAAACACATTCGGCAGATATGTGACGCCGGAGATACGCGATGAGATCCTTTCGGGCCGCATTTCCTTAGAGGGTGACCGGCGGGAGGCCACGGTCTTGTTTGCCGACCTCAGGAACTTCACACCCTTTGTTGAAAACAATCCACCCGAGGAGGTCATCGCAGGTATGCGTGCCTACTTTACGGCCATGCACCGGGCCATACGAAGGCACAAGGGCCTGGTCTTCCAGTTTGTAGGCGACGAGATAGAGGCCGTATTCGGCGTACCACTGCACTTTCCCGATCATGCGGATGCTGCAGTGCGTGCCTCCTTAGACATGCGCATGGCATTGAAGGAACTGAACTTGGAGAGATCGGCCCGGGGAAACCCCTCTTTTTCCCATGGAATCGGAATTCATTCAGGGAAGGTCCTGGCAGGGAATTCGGGCAGCGAAGAGCAGTCGGCCTATGCCCTCATCGGCAACACGGTCAATGTGGCCTCGCGCATTCAGGCCCTGACCAGGGAGCTGGATTGTGATATCTTAGTCAGCCAGGAGACGGTGGATGAGTTGCAAGGCTCATTCCGGATGGTCAAACAGCCGCCAAAGATGGTAAAGGGATACTCCAGGTCGGTCATTGTTCACCGCATCCTCTGATGACACCCATCTTATGCCTCAAATCCCCATTCAAGATCTGATCGGATTTTTCTATACCCAATCCTTTTTGCTATCGTAATTTCCAGTTTGACAGATCGGAATAGCCCGCCTATTATTTTGCCAATTATCTTTGAAATATCCTCATAAGGAGTTCATCCGTGAATCAATTTTTCGGCTTCACCTGACGCACTATAAAAAGAATCTACCCGTGTTCGGTAGGCATAGGGTCAGGCCGGAGAATCCCGTTTCCTTTCATTATCTCATAATTACAAGTTTTCAAATCTCTTTCAACCTGGCTCACCTGCCTTTTTGAGTCAATTATCGGGGGCAATGGTGCTGGGCGCCCCGCGGGCTTCAAACCCGTTGGCCCGGTCTGCAAAACCGGGAGGAGGTTCGATTCCCCTTGCCCCCTCCAGCAATAGACAAGAACCTATTTTAACAAAGGTTTTTTAAAAAGATATGCCGAAATTCCTGACAGCCGGCATTGCAGGCCATGTGGATCACGGTAAAACCGCCCTTGTCAAGTGTCTAACAGGGATTGATACCGATAGATTGCAAGAGGAAAAGAGACGCGGTCTGTCCATCGAGTCCGGCATTGCACCATTGCATTCTCCTTCCGGGATAAAAATCGCACTGATAGATGTTCCAGGCCACACCGATTTCCTCAAAAACACCATTCGGGGCTTGAGCACCGTAGACCTGGGCATTCTGGTGGTAGCGGCTGATGACGGCGTTATGCCTCAGACCCTGGAACATATCCAGATCCTGGATTTCTTTGGGGCCAAAGGCGGTTTCATTGTCTTGAGCAAGACGGACCTCGTGGATGATGAAACCATGGAACTTGCCGAGCTTGAAATCAGAGAACTGACCGAGGGCACTTTTCTGGAAGAAAAACCGGTCGTCCCGTTTTCGTCGGTCGACCGGAGAGGTCTGGAAGAAATCCGAGTGAGAATTGAAGAAATGGCAGAAGCGGTCGGCGCTAAAGAGCTTCAGGCCCCTTTCCGTTGCTGGATTGATCAGGTCAAGGGTTTTGTCGGTTTTGGAACTGTGGTGAGCGGGACAATCCTCTCCGGAACCCTCAGACAGGATGATCCGCTTCATCTCCTGCCATCCGGTATTGAGACCAGGGCACGTTCCTTAGAGACACACCACGAGAAAGACTCCGAGGCATTTGCCGGGCAGCGTGTCGGAATCAATCTCCACAAGGTCCCTCTTAGGCATGCAAATAGAGGAATGGTTCTGGCAGCGCCCGGACTTGTGTATCCGGGTTATCTTCTAAATGTGGACCTCCAGGTACTTAAAAGAGCAAAAAAACCAGTCAAGAACCGGCAAAGGGTGAAGCTCTATCTGGGAACCTCTGTTACGAATACCCTGATGGTCATCATGGAAAAGGAACAATTAGAGCCGGGTGAAAAGGGTCTGGTCCAGCTCCGGTTGATGAAACCCGTAGCAGCCCTTCCGGGAGATGCTTTTGTGATCTGTCTGCTGAACGTCCAGACCGTCATCGGAGGCGGAAAAGTCCTTGAAACCCCGCGGGCGAAATACAGACAGGCCAGAGCCGCTACAACAATTCCATATCTGAAGGCCCTGCAGGAACACAACCTGAAAGGCTTTATCGAGAACATCTTTAAACCGGATTTCATCCGTCTTATCACGCCCGGCGACCTGGCCCGCAATACTGGCTTTCCTGTTGCTGAAATCGAGGCTGAGATCAGGTCGAGGGTTAAAACCGGTGAACTCCTGTCATTCAAAGGCCATGGCGTTCTTAAAAAAGAGCTTTATCAGAAACTGAAAGGCGAACTTCCAAAGGTTATTGAAAAAACGCTGAAACAGTATCCCTTAAAAAGGAATGTAAAAGCCGATGAGATTATAATTCGGTTAGCGCCTTCTCTTGATGAAGCGCCTTTTCAAAGGATGCTCGCAGAACTCTGTAATGAGGGAAAGATACAAAAGATCGATGGAGGATTTCGTATCCTGGATCTTTGTGTAAAGCTCCCTGAAGAACAGGAAAAGCTGGTCAAGTTGTGTCTCGATTATGCGCGGGAATCCGATTTCATACCATTTAGTGCGGATACTATCTGGAAACTCCATGAAAAGAAGTTCCAAAAAAATGAGATAAAAAAAATGCTCATCTACTTGCGTGACGATAAAAAACTGGTTCGCATAAATGACGGGCGTTTTTTGACCACACAGGCCTTTGAGAGAATAAAAAAAGAGGTAAGCCATGTCATTGTGAAAAAAGGAGTCTTTACCCTTGGAGACCTAAAGGGGACATTAGGCTACGGGAGAAGTGTGGGTGTGCCGGTTCTTGAGTACCTGGACAGCATTGGATTTACGCGCAGAAAGGAAAATGGGAGGGTGCTGAAGACGGACGGATGCATGAAAATGGATGACATATGATTTGATTGAGGGATGGACATGGCGGTTTTTATTCATCGTGAAGCAAAATTCAACAGACGTCTGGATACCCTGAAGCGGGGAGGGAAACAGTCATTTCTTGCTGCAAAAAGAGCCCAGGAGCTCATAAAAAAATTGTTCCGGGAAGATCTTGCGTTCTTGAAAGAAACGGACAAATTTACCAAACACGGGGAGCTAAGGATTGACAAATGCCGGAAATATGATCTTGGCGGTGGTTATCGTCTGATATGTGTGAAACGGGGCGAAGATCTCATCATCTCTCAAGTGGGGGCTCATGACGACTGTGACCGCTGGATCGAAAACAACCGGCGATTTGAGCCCGAGCCGAGTAAAATCAGGGAAGAGACCTTCTTAACAGGGGAGGAGGAACCCGGAGAGAAACACCCAGAGCCCGAACCTGATGAGGAAATGGACTATGATGAAATCCTCATGAAAAAGATCGATGATAATCTGCTCAGGGAGATTTTTTGCGGATTATGTAAGGAAAGGCCTTGAAAAGATCTGCGTGTAGGTTGTCGGTAGTGACACCCGTAAACAGCCGCAAATATAAATATAAAGTAGAACAGCAAAGGAGGGAAAAATGAGCGAAGATTACAGAAGTATGTGGGAAAATCTTGGTCTGGACCTCGGTGCGCATGATGCGCTGTTAGAGGTCCTGGGCAAGGGCTATGGCGACATTTATTTAGCCCAGAAAGACCGGCCCGAGGGGATGGGCTATTTTGATTTTGTCATGAGTGAAGTGCACGGACTGCGGATCAAGGAGATTATGGATGAAAAGGAAGCGGGCAAAAAGGTTATTGGATCTTTTTGTGTGTTTGTGCCGGAAGAGATCGTGAGGGCCGTTGATGCCACCCTTGTGGGGCTGTGTACCGGAGCGGATTTTGCCACCGAAGAAGTGGAAAAATTATTGCCACGCAACACCTGCTCACTTATCAAATCGGCCTTCGGGTTCAAGCTGGGGAAGGTATGCCCCTATCTCGAATCCGCGGACATGATTGTGGGGGAAAACACCTGTGACGGCAAAAAGAAATCCTATGAGACCCTGAACAATCTTGTCCCAAACCTCTATGTAATGGACATACCACAAATGAAATCGGCAGAAGGAAGAGCCCTTTTAAGGGCCGAGTATCTGCGCTTTAAGGAGGCAGTTGAGCAACTCACAGGGATTACCATTGATGCGGCAAGACTCAAGAAGGGGATTGAGATCGTCAATAACAAGAGAAAGGCGATTTACAGACTCTCCGGTTTGAGGAAAGCCGATCCGGCTCCCATTTCCGGGCTGGACGCCCTCCTGGCCAATCAGGTCTTTTTCTATGATGATCCGGTTCGCTTCACCGAATCGGCCAACAAAATATGCGACGAGATTGAAAAACGGATCGATAACAACCAGGGCGTATTCCCCAAGAGTACTCCCAGGATACTCTTATCCGGCTGTCCAATGGCCGTTCCCAACTGGAAGCTCCCCTGGATTATAGAGACATCGGGTGCGGTAATCGTGGGCGAGGAATCGTGTGTGGGTGAGCGGGGCACCCGCAATCTGACCGATGAAAGCTGGGATACGGTGGAAGAACTCATGGAGGCCATCGTGGACAGGTATTTCAAAGTGGACTGCGCCATTTTCACGCCCAATCCGGATCGATTGGAACATATCGTTGAAATGGCCGGGACCTACAAAGCCGATGGCGTGATTCACTACGGTCTGCAATTCTGTCAGCCCTATCTCATGGAATCCATGGCCGTGGAAAAGGCCCTGGAAGAAAAGAATATCCCCACCCTTCGGATTGATACCGACTACAGCATGGAGGATGTGGGGCAGCTAAAGACCAGGGTAGAAGCATTTATAGAGTTGATAAAATAAGATCACTTTTAAAAAGGAGGTTTTTTAAAATGAACAGAGGAAAAATTGTCTTGTTGGGATTGATATTTTGTGCGGCAGTATCATTTGAATCTGCTTTGGGCTCCAATGGTCTTTGTTCTGGCATCAACGAGGTTGAGACAGAAAAAATCGCCGTCAACCTGGTTAGAGATGTTCAACAAGGGGGTTACGGAATCGTCCGTACCGATGAGCTTAAAAAGTGGATGGATCAGAACAAGGAAATGCTCGTGGTCTTCACCGGTCCCGAGGCCGGTTTTTTAAAAAATCATTATCCCGGGGCGGTTCAATTTGAATTCCCCATCCCGGAGATGAAGGTAATGAGCAAAGATGCAAGGTCGGCCTTTATCAAACTTCTGGGACCGGACAAGGACAGGGCATTGATTTTTTACTGCGGATTTACAAAGTGCACCCGCTCCCACAACGGCGCCATTTGGGCCATGAAACTGGGTTACAAGGATGTTTATCGCTGTCCGGGCGGTATCAAAGGCTGGATTCAGGCCGGTTTTCCGGTGGAGAAAGGCAGGTAAAGGCACCTGGAAAACGAGGTTCTTTCTTCATTTATTATAAGGAATCATACAGAGGAAAACGCATGAGATTTGCAGGCATTGATATCGGGTCCCGAACCATCGAACTGGTGGTTTTGAAGGACAACGAGATTATCGAGATGAAGCAAACTGATTCCGGTTTTGATCCCCTTGCGCAGGCCAGAGACCTCCTTGGTGGTGTAAAACATGATCATATCATGGCCACGGGCTATGGCCGGCACCTTTTTGAGCTTTCCTTTGAGGCACCCACGGTAACGGAAATCAAGGCCTACGCCGTGGGCGCCCGGTTCCTGTTTCCTGAAGTGAGGACCATTCTGGATATCGGGGGGCAGGACTCCAAGGCCATTGCAGTCAACGACATGGGAAGAATCACCAAATTCGAGATGAATGACCGGTGCGCGGCAGGGACAGGGAAATTCCTGGAGATCATGGCCCAAACCCTTGGATACAACCTGGATCAATTCGGTATTGAGGCGCTTAAGGCCACAAAGGAAATGCAGATAAGCAGCATGTGCACCGTGTTTGCGGAATCCGAGGTTACATCTCTTATGGCCAAGGGAGAAGTCCGCCAGGATATTGCACTGGGGCTGCACCGATCCGTTGTAAAGCGAGCCGTAGGCATGCTGAAAAGGGTATCCGTAAAAGGACCTATCCTGTTTGCAGGCGGCGTGGCCCAAAATCCATGTATGCGTCATTTGCTGGAAGAGGCCCTTGATACCCATATACTGGTCCCTGAAAATCCGCAGATGGTGGGGGCCTTGGGAGCCGCATTGCTGACAAGTGAAAAAACATGACGCCGAATCTAACGAATAAGGATAGATTGTGCGCAGCCACAATCTTATCCGTTTGGTTGGACAAGCCCGGAGGCTCTCTATAATAAGAAAATATCTGTGATTGAATAAGAGTAGGGAGAGTGCTTCGAAGGAGCACTCTTTTTTCAGGGCGAGCTGGGGCGTCGGCCCATCAATGGGTTATAGAAAATGAGGCTTATTTCATTAGGGTTGTGGTCCTCCTTGTTTTTTAAATGAACTGCTGGCCCTTGCCGGAAAAGTGATTTATCCGGATTCCCACAGAGGCCGACGAAATTTTATGACCAACATCGGAGATTGACAGCAGGGGCACTTGAAAACAGGCCTTGCCCGCTGTTTGATCTGTTCAATGACGACCCGTAGGATTATTTGCACCAGGGACAGCATTTTTTTCGCATTACCGTGAAGAAACCCATAGTCCCTTACTCTGCGAAACCCCTTGGGCAGAACATGTTGCATGATGAGGTGTAAGAAGTCTTCCCCGTCGAGGGTTCGACATCGTGGTTTTTTGGTCCGGCTTTTGATATACTTAAAAGTCACCCGGCCATTTTGATTGGAAACGATATTTCGTTCACTGATGACACCGCGGTATAGGTATCGGGACAGGTATTTCAGGGAGGAAAGCCCCTTCCCAACATATTTGCAATCAACTACCCATTTTTTGGGAGCTGCCTTAGGAACGTGCAATCCGGCTTGGTTTACTGCCTCCAGGAAACGGGCACGAAAAACTTTTGCCATGTTTTTCTTATTGAACAGGTATTTCCCTTCTTTCTTTTTCCACTGTCGGGTGTGTTTATCCACACCTCCACCTGGAACCACTACATGGGTATGCGGATGAAAATCCAGTCTTCTGTTATGGGTATGCAAGATCATGGTCAGACCGATTTCAACGCCCAGGTTTTTTGGATTCAGGCCGAAATCCTTCAGCGTACTGGCCGTACAAGAGAATAAAAGAGAATAGACCTCTTTCTGGTGGTAGAAGGCCAATGGTCTGAATTCAAATGGTAAAGTGAAAGTGGCCATAAAATAGGAGACCGGTAATAATTTGGCCTGTTGTCGGTCGATCCATTGACTGGCTTCATGGTTTTGGCATTTTGGACAATTGCGGTGACCACAGGACATTGGTTTCCACTGAGCCTGACCGCAGTCAGGGCACTGAACATAGACTTCTCCGGAATCCGGGGTGCGGCAGCGGCGAATGGAATTAAGTGCACGCAGGTGGCCAGGCAAAATAGAACCGGCGTACTTTGCTGTAAACGCATCATAATATTGATCAACAATAGGGGCCAGATCCATGATCACACCTTCTTTAGATCGATATGAAGGGTGTTGATCAGCGCATTAATGGTGTCCATGCTGTCTTTTTCGGTGATATCAGTCAGATGTGCATAACGAGCCGTGGTCGTGGGGCTTGCATGTCCGAGGATAATCTGGATATGACGAAGGCTCAGGCCGCGTTCAAGCAGATGAGTTGCGAAACTGTGGCGAAGGGAGTGGATATGGACTTT
Organism: Desulfobacteraceae bacterium; assembly: GCA_030666795.1. Lineage (GTDB taxonomy): Bacteria > Desulfobacterota > DSM-4660 > Desulfatiglandales > Desulfatiglandaceae > JAIOSR01. Next base: position 792 of record DAOUXC010000081.1, on the reverse strand, counting down.
TTTTTAATGCCACATTGTTCAACCACGACTTTCATGGCTTTTTGGGCACCGCCTCTATCCATATGAGTAGTTGCTTTTTGAATCGTTTCCAGAGAGCCATTGGCATTGGGAAATAACAAATAGGGGTGACGATGTCTGGACCAGAGTTCACGCAAGGCATGGTAAGTGAGATCCGGCAGGGGTATCAACCGGTCTTTGTGCCCTTTGCCGCGGCGGATATGAACCTGTTTTCGCTCACGATCAATGTCTCCGACTTGAAGAGACAAGGCCTCTCCCAAGCGAAGCCCCATTGAATAAGTGGCTAACAAAAACACCCGATATCTTAGTTTTCGTGTTGCGCCGATGAGCTTGTCTATCTCAGAAACGGTGAGAATATCGGGTATGGTATGGATCTTGGGAGGTTTTATAATATTGACCCATTCCCAATCCAGTTTAAGCACATGCTTCCAAAAGAATTGCAGGCCGACTCGATCCACTTTAACGGTGCTCCAGGAGTGAGATTCAACAAGTTTTGCAAAATAATCTTCTCGTTGTTCGAGTGTCAATTGATCGGGGCAGCAATCAAAATATTCGGTGATTCGACGTACTGCCCGGGAGTAGGCATCAATAGTTTTTTGACTTTTACCTTGAAGTTTAAGTAATTTTAGGTGGCGCTTGTAAAGTTTATTGAATCGTTTCTGTTCAGCTTTATCCATGGTATTCTCCTTTTTTTATGATGCCCTGAATTGAGCATCTATAGGAGTTATACCCTGTTTTGAGATTTTTTTCCGCCGCGTAGCGGCTTCGTTCAAC
>DAOUXC010000369.1 GCA_030666795.1 Desulfobacteraceae bacterium | reverse complement strand
TTGACCGCCACCTTACCCCCCAAATATGTCTCTCTTTTGGTGGCAGCATCATACGCCTTTCCGAATTCATAAAATCCGAAACTTTCCAGGGCTAAGATCTCCGCAATGGTAAAACAATCATGCAGTTCCACCACATCGATATCATCCGGACCGAGTCCCGCCTCCCTGTAGGCCTGGGCAACCGACTCTTCCCTCGACCTGACCCGTGTGATATCCTCCTGCAGATAAAGAGGCCCACACGATGCCTGTCCCATTCCCGCGATATAAACCGGCTTTTTCGAAAAATCTCTGGCCCTTCCGGCTTCTGCCACCACCACGGCCGCGGCACCGTCCGAGAAGGGACAACAATCGAAAAGCTGGAGTGGGTCCGCCACCATCATGCCGTCCAATACTGTATTTACATCGATTTCTTTTTGAAAATGGGCCTTCGGGTTCATAGAGCCGTGGTAATGGTTCTTGACCGCTACCTCGGCCATGTTCAGCTTTAGCTCCTTTAAAGGTATACCATACTTGTCGGAATACATGTGGGCTGCCATGGCAAATACACCCGGGAAAGTCAATCCAGGCCTTGATTCATATTGTGCGTGGTGACCCATGGCAAAGGTCTTTGTGGCCAATGGGGTGCCCATGGCGCAGGCCCGCTCCGTGCCCCCCGCCAGGACGACATCATAGATACCGGCTCCCACTAAAAGGGCCGCATGACGGATAGCCACGGTAGCCGTGGCACACGCCGACTCAAACCGGGTGGCAGGCGCAGATATGGGCAATCCCAATTCCGCATGAGCAAATGGGGCCATGTGCATTTGACCTTCTTCAAAGTCACCCAGACAGTTTCCGAAATAAAGGGCCTCCATGTCGTTTGGCTCAAGGTTGGATTGGGCGATGGCCTCAAGACCTGCTTCGGCAAACATCTCCAGATTCGTCTTTTCAGAAACACCGAATTTGGTCATGGCCACACCTAAAATGGCAACTTGTCTCATGGTATCCTCCTTATTTGGCCTCTTTTGGTGGGCAATGCGCACCGTAAGTTCTCAATAAGTTTGGGTATCCGACCTCTGGCTTCCGACATTTGGCTCCCTGATCCTTTTCTCGCTATCTTGCCGCCATTCTTATGGCGCCGTCCAGCCGGATCACTTCTCCGTTGAGCATGGGGTTTTCAACAATATGTTGGACCAGTGCTGCGAATTCGGACGGTTCTCCCAATCGTTTTGGGAATGGCACCATCTTTCCAAGGGCCTCCTTTACATTTTCCGGGAGTCCCTCAAGCATGGGTGTCCTGAAGATCCCCGGTGCAACGGTCATTAGCCTTATCCCATATTCCGCAAACTCTCGGGCAATGGGGAGTGTCATACCGGCTACGCCGGCCTTGGAAGCGCTGTATGCCGCCTGGCCGATCTGCCCATCAAAGGCTGCGACAGAGGCCACATTGATTACTACCCCTTTTTCGCCATCATCATTCCCCTGGTTTTTGACCATTTTTTCGGCAGAGAGTCTGACCACATTCATGGTCCCAATCAGGTTTATCTGCACAACCTTATTAAAATGGTCCATGGCCATGGGACCTTCCTTGCCTAAGACCTTGGCCGGTATTCCAACCCCGGCGCAATTGACGGCAATGTGAATCGCTCCAAAGGCTTCAATGGTTTTGTCTATTGCAGCCTGGACGTTTGCTTCATCCGTGATATCGGTCATGCAAAAGGTCACGGCATCTCCCAGTTCCGATGCTATCTTTTCTCCCTTGTCTCCGGCAAAATCAAATATCGAAACTTTCCCGCCCCTTTTAACCAGGTTGCGGACACATGACTCACCCAGACCAGAAGCTCCTCCCGTTACAATTGCAACCGAATCCTTAATTTCCATAAACACACCTCCGTATTGTTTTTTCTATAAGCTCTCAGATGGGGATACTCCCCCGCACTGTTTTTGACTTAAGAAAATTTTCTTGAACAACAGAATACCCGCCTGCCATGCAAAAAGTACTTGGGGATCAGACAAAAATTACAGCACTTATATCAATACTAAGGTGCCATCACGAAATTGCCCAAAGGCATTGGGGGCAGGTCGAGCAAGTAAAAAAAGAAAAGGGGGGCTCTTTAGCCCCCGGTTTTTTCCATATAGATGGACTAAGAAAGCCAGCGTTTACGTCGCCTGTAGTGCTTCACATCCTTATAGCTCTTGCGCTTGCCGACCTGGCTCAGACCTAAATAAAATTCCTTGATATCCTCGTTTTCTTTGAGTTTGGAAGACGGGCCATCCAGTACGATACGACCGTTTTCCATGACATACGCGTGATCGGATATGGAAAGGGCAACAGCGGCGTTCTGTTCAACCACTAAGATGGAGGTATTCTGCTCTTTATTAATACGTTCAATTATCCTGAATATCTCCTTGACAAGGGCCGGGCTCAATCCCAGAGATGGTTCATCCATAAGCATTAGTTTAGGCCTTGCCATCAAACCCCTTCCCATTACTAACATCTGCCTCTCACCGCCGGACAGGTAACCGCTGACTCTGTGCCTCATACGGGCTAAGATGGGGAAATACCGGTACACGTCTTCCATGTCCGTCTTGATCACATCGTTGTCATTCCTGGAATAGGCCCCTAC
>DAOUXC010000051.1 GCA_030666795.1 Desulfobacteraceae bacterium | reverse complement strand
GCCTTTAAGAAATAAGCTCGGATTGAACAAAACACGCTATGCCTATACGGCGGGTGCCGCGGTGAGTCCTGACATCATTAGGTTTTTTCAAGCGGTAGGTATAAACGTAAAGCAGCTTTACGGATTGTCTGAAACAGGTGTCAATACGGTTCATCGTGACGGAGATGTTGATCCGGCCACGTCGGGACCGGCATTGCCCCGTAACGAGGTCAAAATATCCCAAAAGGGAGAGATCCTAATAAGAACGGATATGATGTTTTTAGGTTACTACAAGGACCTCGAAGCTAAAAAAGAAAAAGTTGATGGCGAGGGCTGGTTTCACACCGGCGATTTTGGATACATTGATGAAAAAAAACATCTTATCGTTATCGATCGGATGGCGGACATGAAAGAGCTCGCCGGCGGGCACAAGTATTCCCCTCAATTTACGGAAATTCGGCTGAGGTTTTCCCCGTATATTAAAGATGTCCTTATCATCGGGGGCAAAAATCAGGAGTACGTCACGGGAATAATAAATATTGATTTTGAGAATGTCGGTAGATGGGCTGAAGCCAATCATATCTCCTACACGACCTTCCTCGATATTTCCCAGAAAGATGAAGTGGCCGATCTGATCAAAACGGACATAGGTGGTGTGAACCGTGTCTTGCCGGAAAAAGCACGTCTCAAACGATTTGTTTGCCTGCACAAGGAATTCGATGCGGATGAAGCGGAACTTACCAGGACCAGGAAGATCCGGCGAGCGTTTGTCGAGGACCGGTATAAAAATATTATTGACGGTATGTATACCAGTAAGGATGAAATCGGTGTGAAGAGTGAAGTAACTTATCAGGATGGTCGAAAGAGCGTCATGCAGGCCTTTGTAAAAGTCAGGTCGCTGAATGGTGGATAGCTGATGATAAAGGAGATTGAACGATAATGATTGAAGCCCTTTTACAGGCAATCGTATCAGGCCTTTTAGCGGGTGGTATTTATGGCTTGGTTGCAATGGGAATAGTGATAATCTACAGATCCTCAGGCATTTTTAATTTTGCTCACGGGGCGATTATCCTCGTTGGCGCATATTTTTTCTGGACGCTCATTTCATTGGCCGGATGGCCCTTGTGGGTCTGTATCCTCATAACGCTTCTGGTTTCCGGGGCAATTGGTGTGGCACTCGAATTTCTGGCTTTGCGCCCCCTTTTGGGACAGCCTATCCTGGCCAGTATTATGATGACCCTTGGGTTATCCATGTTTTTCCTGGGAATTTATCAGGTCGTATGGGGTCACAGGGGCATTGTCAGCTTTCCCAACTTCATGCCGATGGGACATTGGATCATTGGGGGGATTACCATCGGGCAGGCTAATACCTGGGTGCTCATTGCCGCGATTGTTCTGTTTGTTCTGTTTACGATCTTTTTCAGATTTACGAATACAGGCAAACAGGTCCAGGCGATCTGCGAGAGTCACAGCATCGCGCAGAGCGTGGGGATAGACGTGAAAAGGGTCCTTTCACTCGTGTGGATCATCGCCTGCATGTGCGCGGCTCTAACGGGTGTTCTCGTGGGGGCATCAGGAAGTGTCGGGATCTACTTGAACGAATTGGTGTTTATGGTTATTCCCGTCATTATACTTGGAGGCCTGGAATCCATCGGCGGCGCCCTTGTGGCAGGGTTTATTGTCGGGCTTGTGGAGATGATTTCAGCCACCTATATAGATCCGATCATAGGTGGCGGTTTCAGACAGGTGGCCCCTTACCTGTTCCTTTTGATCGTTCTCATTGTGAAACCGTACGGTCTATTCGGCTGGGAAAGGATAGAGAGGATATAATTGTATAAGGGAGACATATTATTATGGGGTTGACAGTACCTGCCGGTGTCCGCGACGAAAATTACAGACAGGCAATTACTATTGTTAAAACCAAGACCCAATGGGGTCTTGCAATAGCAGGGTTGGTCGCGCTTTTCATCGCGCCTTTGATTTTAGATGATTACTTTAACAACTTTATCGCCCTTATCTGTATTAATATGATCGTGGTGCTGGGGCTGAATCTCCTAACCGGATATTGCGGCCAGATATCTTTGGGACAATCCGCCTTTGTTGCCGTAGGCGCCTATAGTACGGGCATCCTTTATGCCAAATATGGGGTGCCTTTTCCACTCGCCACTTTTTTTGCCGTTATGATTTCAGCCGTCTTCGGAATCATCGTTGGTTTGCCGTCAGTGAGGCTCAAGGGATTCTACCTGGCATTATCGACCGTTGCCTTTCAGTTCATCGTTTATTGGCTTCTATTCAAAGGCGAAGCGCTCACGGGCGGGGGATACGGTCTGGCACTACCTGCCGTAAGTTTTTTTGGGATTACCTTTGATACCAGGTTGGAGGTTGCATATCTCAGTATAACATCCGTCGTTATTCTTGCCTATTTCGCCAAGGGAATTGCCCGAACAAGGGCGGGCAGGGCTTTTATCGCCATAAGGGATAATGACCTGGCAGCCGAAGTGATGGGGATAGCCCTCACAAGGACCAAGCTCGTAGCCTTTGTTATCTCATCCATGTATGCCGGATTTGCCGGCGCACTTTATGCGCTGCTATTTCGATTTCTGATGCCTGATCTATTCACTTTGGGCCACTCTGTTTGGTATCTGGCCATGGTCATTGTGGGTGGAATGGGAAGTTTGTTAGGGAGCATTCTTGGAACTGTTTTTATCGTCTGTCTGCAGGAGATCACGAGGGTTTGGTTCGCCAGTCTGGCAGCAGCATTTCCCAATGTGTTATCCGTGGGCATGGGTACGGGTATTTCCCATGCTTCGCTCGGGCTGGCACTCGCGCTTTTTCTTATCTTTGAACCCAGGGGCCTCAGCCACAGGTGGGAAACCATAAAATCCACTTACAGGCTCTGGCCATTTTCATATTAGCAAATCATTATTATCACATGAAACCAACTAAGCATTCGGAACCGTCAATCAAATATGACATAAAGTAAAGTGCTCAATGGCAGAGTCAGTTTGCTTGGTAAAGAGGAATCATTAACTTTGGCCGGGGTCGAGGTGTAAGATCACAACAAAAACAGCTTAAAGGGGGTGGTAGTCTTCAGGGGATCAATCATTAAGATTTCGGAGACGATTTATGGTCGTTGATCAGTCTCCAGTAGAGAAGTTGTTTGACCTGTGATAAGGGCAGTGAAGGTCAGGATGTCTTATTAAGCATTGAAATTGGAGATATGGGCTCATTGCAGGTTGTACTAATTTTATTGGGGCACCCGGGTTAGCGTTGATTGGCATATAAAAGAAGTTTTTTAATCTCGCCATGATAAAATTCAATTTTGAGCCTCTGAAAGTCGAATGAGCCTCGGGCATGATCGGGAATTCCATAAGAGGTTCCGGGGGCCCTGCGGGAAACAAAAGGTCAAACGCAATTACATCATGAATAGCCCGTCCATTTAACAAAATAATAAAGGAGATACCAGAAATGAAGAAACTATTTCTAATGCCAGTGATAGTTGTACTGTTTAGTGCCTTGATTTTGGGTGGTTCCATTGAATGTGCTACAGCCGGAAAGGTAATCAAGATAGGGGTCCAAGCTGATGCCAGTGGCCCTTGTGCTTCTTGTGGAAGCAAGCAGCTTCAGGGTTTTACAGACTATGTCAAATATCAAAACGAGGTTTTAGGTGGTATCAAAGGTATCCCTGTAAAGGCTTATGCCGATGATATGAAATATAAGATACCTCTGGCTATGGATATTTATGAAAGACAAAAGAGTGAAGGAGTGCTGATGCACTCCATCGCCTGTTCCGGTGCGCAAATCGCCTGTATGCCCAGGTATGATAAGGATAAGATCGCGTCTATCTCTTTCAATTTCGGTCTTGAGCAGATTTGTCCGCCAAGGAGTGTATTCTGGCCTAACTGCGGCTATGGCGACAGCGTCGGGGGCTTCATTGACTGGGCACTTAAGAAATGGACGAAAAACCGTCCGATGAGAGTCGCCTTCATCTTTCCCGACTGTAGTTATGGTTGGGCAACCCTTCAGATTATGCCTTATCTTGAGCACCGGGGGGTGCAGGTGGTAGCTAAAGAGATCGTTACATGGAAGGCCGCAACGACAATCACGCCGCTGACCAGAATTAAAGCCAAAGACCCTGATTATATTTTCCCATGCTACCCCATTGGCAACGCTATGGCGATCATACTTAAGGACGCTGCTACCCTGGGTATACCAGCCTCTAAATTTGTCGGTATGATTTATACGCTTCACGGGCCCGGCATTAAAATGGCAGGCCCGGCGGCTGAAGGAGCCTATGGCGTATCTTATCACAAGATGCCCGGTGATTATAATGAGGCCCCCGGTGTAAAGATGATGATTGACTGGTACAAGAAGGTCCACGGCACCGGCTTTACCGGGATGGAGGCCTCCTATGTCAGTGGCTGGATAATCGGTATGATGGACTGCAAAGTAATAGAAAAGACGCTGGACAAGGTAGCGTATAAGGACCTGAACGGGGAAGCAATAATGAAGTATGGTTTTCCTCAAATGAAAAATATTGATAGCGGAGCCTTATATGGCCCTATCACCTGGGATCCTGATGGTGGTTCGCTGGGTCGCATTGGCTCAAGACAGGTATGCGTGCAGCAGGTAGTAGACGGCAAGATGAAAACTGTTACCGATTGGCTGACAACGCCGATTATGCTGGAAAAATCATTTATCACCATTGACGGCAAGACTGTCAAAATAAAAAAGTAATGGTACGGTATCCGGCGAAAGATAAGGGATGGGAATAACAGGGGCTGTCCAAAACGGTTCTGCAAAGGGATATGCGAGAAATTTACCCAATTAGCCAAACCGTTTTGGGCCCCTAACTGGCGCGTGGTAATGTCCCCCATGTCATTCTCATCAAGCTGGAAAAAGGATTTTTCGGTCGGGTTTAAAAAGAGCCTGATAAGGGATATTCTGATCAGTTCGGTTTCCGGGATTCCTAATAGCTCTCCAATACGCTAATAGAAGTTAAGCGGGTATGAATGAAATGGCGGAGAACAATGCTATTCTCAAGGTAGAAAATCTTGAGTTAAGTTTTGGCGGGGTGCAAGCTCTCAAAGGTGTTTGCTTAGATGTCAAGCAGCATGAATTGCTTGCCATAATAGGTCCAAACGGTGCCGGTAAGACATCCTTTATGAACTGTGTAAACGCTTTTTATCATCCTCAGGAGGGCAGGGTTTTCTTTGAAGGCCGCGATATCACTAACCTCCGTCCCGACCAGATATCTCGTCTGGGAGTTTCCCGTACATTTCAGAATATACAGCTTTTCGTGGGACTGAGTGTCGTGGATAACCTAATGGCGGCAAGGCATTTCAAGATGAATTACAACTGGCTTGAAGGGGCTTTTTACTTTGGCAGGGCCCGCCGGGCAGAGGTTGAAAATCGCAGGATTGTTGAGGATATCATTGATCTTTTAGAATTAGAGCCGGTTCGAAAACAGGTGGTTGAGACTATCCCTTACGGACTTCGCAAGAGGGTTGACCTCGCAAGAGCCTTGGTTCAAGATCCAAAACTGCTTCTTCTTGACGAACCCATGGCCGGAATGAACGCGGAAGAAAAAGAAGACATGGCGCGTTTTATTATTGATGTTTATGAGCTATGGGGAATTTCAGCCGTGCTTGTTGAGCATGACATGAGTGTCGTTATGGATATCGCAGATAGGATTGCCGTACTTGATTTTGGCAGGGAAATCGCTGTAGGGACACCTGAAGAGATAAAGGGTAATCCCAAAGTTATTGAGGCTTATTTGGGGAAAGCCGCGGAATAAGGTTGATTTAGGGGATCAGGAAAAGGATTCATCATGCTATATCTAAACAACGTAGAGGTCGTCTATAGTAATGTCATATTAGTCCTCAAAGGTGTTTCCTTGGAACTATCCGATGGTCATATTGTTGCCCTTTTAGGCGCTAATGGTGCGGGTAAGTCAACGACCCTCAAGGCGATATCAGGACTTCTTAAAAGCGAGGACGGAAGGGTAACCGATGGCTCCATTGAGTTCAACGGAAAAGAAATAAAGAATGGCGATGCGGAAAAGATTGCGAGAATGGGAATCCTTCAGGTCATGGAAGGGAGACGGGTTTTTGAGCAGTTGAATGTGGAGGAAAATTTGCGAGCCGCAAGTGGCCACTGGGGGGGAGCCTCAAACACGGCCCAAGACTTAGAGATGGTTTATGATTATTTCCCTAAGCTTAGGACCTATAAGAAGAAAACAAGCGGCTATCTTTCCGGTGGTGAGCAGCAAATGCTGGTAATGGGACGTGCCCTTATGGGTCACCCTAAGGTGATGCTCTTAGATGAACCTTCCCTGGGACTGGCTCCATTGGTAACCGAGCAGATTTTGGAAATTATTCAGCTTGTCAACGAAAGGGAGAAGGTCTCCGTTCTGCTTGTTGAACAAAATGCAACGATGGCTCTTTCAATCGCCAATCATGCCTATGTCATGGAGGATGGGCATATTGTGTTAGATGGTCCTGCAGAGAAGCTTATGGAGAACGAGGATGTTAAGGAGTTCTATCTCGGTCTTAGCCAGGTAGGACATAAGAAGAGTTATCATGATGTAAAGCATTATAAGCGGCGTAAGAGATGGTTGGGTTGAGAATTGGAGAACTGAAGCCGGATTGATATTTTTGGAAGGAAGGGAAAATTCGCATGTCAAAGGTCGGAAGTGCTGATTACCAAGTTAAGTCTGAGCTTGGTGAATTTGATACTTTGCCTAAATTGCTGAAGCGACATTATCTCGAACATCCTAAGCGGGTAGCCATGCGCCTCAAGGATTATGGGATATGGAATAGCTATACTTATGAGGATTACTACCTGCACGTCAAGTATTTTGGCTTAGGGCTTGCCAGTCTAAGCTTTAGAAGAGGGGATAAGATCGCCATAATCGGGGAGAATCAACCCCAGTGGTATTGGGGTGAACTTGCGGCCCTGTCTCTTGGCGGGGCGGTAGCCGGTGTTTTTACTGACTGCATCCCCAGTGAAGTCAAACATATACTATCGAACTCGGATAGTAAGATTGTTATCGCCCATGACCAGGAGCAGGTGGACAAGATCCTTGAGATTAAAGACGAATTACCTTCCTTGGAAAAAATTATCTACTGGGACCCAAAAGGTTTATGGTTTTATGACGAACCCCTTCTCATAAGCTGGGAGGATGTGGAGAAACTTGGGAAAGAGTTTGAGAGGGGAAACCCTGATTTCTTTGAGGGCGAACTTGCCCTGGGAAAGGGGGAAGACCTCAGCGTTCTCGTTTATACCTCCGGAACCACGGGCCTGCCAAAGGGTGCTATGTTCACTCATATGGCGATGATGACAGCCATGCAGTCAGTGTTTAAGCGTGACCCCTGGCCTGAAACCGCCACCTATCTTTCCTACGCACCCTTAGCTTGGGCAGACCAGTTCTTTGGCATCGTAGCCAGTATGCTTCGCGGCTTCCGTGTTGATCTGCCTGAGCAGCCTGAGACCGTTAAGGAGAACATAAGGGAGGCGGGCCCTGCTGTATTATTCTATGGCGCGAGGCTATGGGAAAGCATAAATGCCTCGGTCCAGGCCAGAATAGCCGATGCAGGCAGGTTAAATCAATTCATGTATAAACACTGCCTGTCGATCGGGTACAAGGTGGTTGATACTAAATTTAAGAAAGAAAAGCCGACGTTAGTGTGGCGTTTTCTTTATATGATGGCGAATCTTATGGTCTTTAGACCACTAAGGGACAGGCTTGGATTGCTTTATATACGGTACGCCTATAGCGGCGGGGCTGCCCTTGGCCCTGAGATAATCCGGTTTTTTCATGCCATAGGGGTAAACTTAAAGCAGATCTATGGGCTAAGTGAAACGGGGACAATAAACGCCATGCATGAAGACGGCAATATCATACCTGAATCATCGGGACCGCCCCTCCCTGATGTTAGAATTAACATTTCGCCGGGGGGGGAGGTGCTCATCAGGACAAAGGGCCTCTTCTCCGGGTATTATAAAAATCCGGATGGATTCAGCGAGAAGGTGGATGATGAAGGTTGGTTCCACTCAGGCGACTTCGGTCATATAAATGAAGCCGGACACTTGATTATCATTGACCGGATAGCCGATATGAGAGAGCTGTCCAACGGGCATAAGTTCTCACCCCAGTATACAGAGGTGCGTTTGAGGTTCAGCCCCTATATAAAGGATGTCCTGGTTGTTGGTCCAAGAGATAAAGATTATGTGACCGCTATTGTCAATATTGACTTCGAGAATATCGGTAAATGGGCGGAGAGTCATCACATTGCCTACACCACTTTTACAGACCTGTCTCAAAAGGACCCTGTTGCCGACATCATTGAAAAAGAGATGAAGAGAGTAAATCGTGGCCTACCCGAAGGGGCTCGGATAAGAAAGTTTGTGTCTCTTCATAAGGAATTTGATGCTGATGAGGCAGAGCTTACAAGGACCAGAAAGCTTCGTAGAGAGTTTGTGGAGGAAAAATATAGTTATCTTATTGAGGGCATGTACTCGGGTAATTCCAATATCGTGACTGAGGCTGAAATTACCTATAGGGATGGAAGAAAAGGAAGAATAAAAACAGACATTAAAGTAAGGACAGTGGAAGAGGGATAAAGTGACTTTATTTCTTCAGTTTGCTATAGCCGGCATAACGATGGGGGCACTTTACAGCCTTATCGCTTTAGGATTTGTGCTCATCTATAAAAGCTCCAAAATTCTAAATTTTGCACAGGGTGAGTTCGTATTAGTCGGAGGGTATGTGGGGTTATTCTTCATTACTCAATTAGGATTGCCTATCTGGCTTGGTGTTGTTTTACTTGTCGCGGCCCTGGCCCTTTTAGGCTTTGTTATCGAGAAACTGACCATTCGCCCCCTCGTAGGGCAGCCTATTCTCGCTATAATAATAATGACGTTAGGGCTCTCGCTGTTAATTAACGGAACCGTTATTTGTATAACCGGATCCGAGCTTGGGACATTTCCGCAATTTATACCGACTGCTCCCATAAAAATAGGCGGCGCCGTATTCTCTCAGGTGTATGCATGGTGCTTTGGTATTGCCGTAATATTGGTAGCTCTCTCCACCTACTTTTTCCTCTATACGAGGTACGGGCTTTATATGAGAGCTACGGCTGAAAGCCATGAGGTTGCTCAGAGTGTCGGTATAAAAGTAAGGAGCACATTTACCCTTGCCTGGGTAATTGCCGCAGCTATAGGGGGAATTGGAGGGTTCCTCTTAGGCATTATTATGGGTGTCTCGGGGGACTTGAGCGAGTTTGGCCTTAAGGTTTTCCCTGTGGTTCTCTTAGGGGGTTTAGAATCTATTCCGGGCGCAATCATTGGCGGAATGGTTATCGGACTTTTGGAAAATGTTGCCGCCGGTTATCTTGATCCCTTAATGGGAGGGGGGGTCACAGAAGTTTTCCCGTATATTATCATGGTGATAATCCTTATATTTAAGCCATATGGATTATTCGGTCTCACCAGGATAGAGAGGATTTAAAGTAATGGAACTGCCCTGTGGTGTATCTAAATCAACATATGCTCAAGATATGGCTGTCATCCATACCCGAACGCAATGGGGCCTGCTGGGCATTTTGTTTGCTTTCTTATGCGTATTGCCCTTCTTTCTTAATAGTCTCTGGTTGGGGATAGTCATTCATACGAGTATCGTCCTGATTGCCGTGCTTGGGTTACACATCCTCACAGGTCTTTGCGGACAGATATCTCTTGGGCAGGCGGCATTCCTTGGCGTAGGCGCTTATGCCTCAACGCTTCTTTGCGCTAAACTGAATTTTCCCCTGCCTATTTCTATCATCGGTGCCGCAATTTTTTCCGGGTGCTTTGGAATTATTTTTGGTCTTCCCGCTCTCAGGGTCAAGGGTTTTTATTTGGCAATGAGTACCCTGGCGGCACAGTTCATCATCATCTATCTCTTTATTCATGTGCGCTTTGCCGGAGGCAGCCAAGGTCTTTTCGTGCCCATCCCACAATTTCTTGAGTCCAAGATAAATTTATATTTCATTATTATGGGGACGGCCGTCCTGGCGACTGCTTTTGCTAAAAATATATCCCGTACCAAAGCGGGAAGGATATTTGTGGCAATACGTGATAACGACCTGGCTGCCGAAGTCATTGGAATACGTCTCTCTTATTACAAATTATTGGCTTTCTTCATCTGCTCATTATACGCTGGGATTGCCGGTGCATTATACAGCCTTTACATAGGGCATATCAATTATGAACACTTCTCTCTTATGGATTCAATCTGGTACTTGGGTATGCTCGTGGTTGGTGGATTGGGAAGCACATCGGGGGCGGTCTTCGGTGTGATATTTATAAGCTTACTTTCTAAGGGCACATCGCTTCTTGCGGCACAAATGCCCATTCTCGGGCCCCAAGTCGCCTCAACCATAGGTATAATCGTTTTTGGATTGATCCTTGTCCTTTTTCTCATATTTGAGCCGCGCGGGCTATCTCACCGATGGGAAATATTCAAGAAATTTTATAGGATCTGGCCATTTTCATACTAAATGGATGCTGGTGTCGCACATTGCATAATTGGGCAAACCGCCAGCGTTAGTGGTCTTTACTGGATCATATCGATCAAAGGGAGCTAAAATAAAAGAGTGAAAGGTAGAAAGATATGCGATGCTCTTAGTCCTCACTAAAAGGCATAACGCCTTAAAACAGGGATCGATTACAGGATTTATGTCACACATTTTGATAAATGGAGCATTCACTTAGGGGAGTGTAAAAATGCCATCAAATACGACTGTTGTCGATCAGATAAATCATGTCGGAATTATTACCCTTAATTATCCCGATCCTTCAAATACCCTTACCTCGGAGACTGCAAAGGAATTGAACGTTGCTCTTGTCGAACTCGATAAAGACGAGACAGTTAGGGTCATTATTATCGAAAGTTCAGGAGATGCGTTCTGCGCCGGCATAGATATTTCAGAATTCTTCGGAAAATCCCACAAGGAATACCTGGAATGGGTTACTCAATTAACGGAGCAGATCCTTCTGGCGATCACCCGCATGAAAAAACCTGTTATCGCCTCGGCCCATGGTTATTGTGTGGCTTATGGTGCAGGCCTGATAGCGGCTTGCGATCTGGCCATCGTTGCCGAAGGCACCAAAATAGGAGTCAGCGCTATCAACGTGGGCCTCTTCTGCATGGGACCGGCGGTCCCTTTATCGCGATCTCTTGGCAGGAAACGTTCTCTGGAAATGTTGATGACCGGAGACTTGGTTGACGCTAACGATGCAGAACGGTGGGGGCTCATAAACAAGGTCGTACCCGAGGATCAACTAAAAGAAGCAACTATGGATCTTGCAAGTAAGCTGGCTGAAAAAAGTCCAGTGGCCCTTCAGATGGGAAAGCGGGCATTTTATGGCATGTCGGATATGGAATTCAGCAAAGCGCTGGCTTTCTCAAATGAGGTCTTTGCTTCCCTTTGTGTCACCGAAGATGCTCGAGAAGGGGTGTCGGCCTTCATGAACCAGCGTAAACCTGTTTGGAAAATGAAATGACAAGTGTCTATTTGAAATCTTTCAAGTGGGAGTAACATTACGGTGCAGTATTATAATTTAATGTTCGAGAATGTGGATCATATGGGGATTATTTCCTTGAACAGGCCTCCTCGTTTTAATGCCCCGATAAAGGAACTTCTCTTAGAACTGAATAATTCATTCGATGAAATTGAATTAGAACCATCGGTGAAGGCCATAATTTTCAAGGGATCTGCCTGAAAAACTTTCTCCTCAAGCCCCGTTGACAGTAAGATTTTCGAAAAGATCAATTAACGAAGCTTTTAATGCCAATCAGAATTTAACCATTGATTACGAGATCCTATCGACTCAGCTATGTCATACAACCAAAGATTTTGAGGAGAGTATGCTTGCTTATGAGGAGAAACGGGAGCCTGTTTTTATCGGAAAATAACAGGATGTTTGGAGATCTTTTTCCACCTATTAATTACGAGCCAGATAACACCCGACGCAGTAAATAGGCCTCCGCGCTTTGCGTGGTCAACCGTAGGGCTGAGTACGGGCATCTCCCATATAGCGTTGGGGTTGGCTTTTGTGCTCTTCCTTATCTTCGAACCCAGAGGCCTTAACCATAGGTGGGAGGTTATAAAGTGAACCTACAGGCTTTGGCCGTGCTCGTATGAGAAAAAGAGACACAAATTCACTTTTTGTAGGATCTTGTGGAGGAGGAAACGAGCATGAACGCTGCAATTATCTACGAAGTCAAAGACAGAATTGCATTTATCACGATCAACCTTCCGCAGAGTCTGAATGCCCTGAATCCGAAATCAGCAGATGAACTCGGGCGGGCATGGGAAAAATTTCGTGATGACGAAAAGGCGTTGGTCGCGATCATCACCGGGTCAGGAAAAAAGTCTTTCTGCGTGGGATATGAAATGTCACCAGAGGCCCTGTCCAAATCGGGTGCAATGCGGTCTGAGGTTACCGTACCGACCTTTCACAATATATGGAAGCCCACCATTGCGGCAATACAGGGTTACTGCCTCGCCGGCGGGTGGTGGATAGCGCAAGAATGCGACATAAGGATTGCCGCTACTGATGCCCAGTTCGGGATTCCACAGGTGAAATGGGGTTTGATGCCGGCCTTTAGTGCTTCGCTGGGAAGAGGTCTTATGCCAGGGCATGCGTTGGAGCTCTTGTTGGTTGGCGATAGGGTTAATGCCGAAAAAGCCTATGAGATTGGCTTTGTCAATTACCTGGTTCCTGCCGATCAGGTGGTGCCCAAGGCTATGGAACTGGCTAAAAAGATCTGCGACAATGGACCGATTGCCGTGAGGAAGGCGAAAGAAATTTTCTACAGGGCAAGATCATTAAATGAAAAGGATGCGGATAATTTGACGTGGCGGTTATTTGAGGAAAACGAAACCTCGGAAGATTGTCAGGAGGGTGTAAAGGCATTTAACGAAAAGCGAAAACCCAAATATAAAGGCCGCTGAAAAACTATCAAAATCATAAATCTCAAGGGAACAGGTCTGTGCCAAGCTAAAAAGGCATACTCAAAAATCCGGGAATTTGAGACTGAGGGATATCAATGAATTATAAAACGATCCAATTAGGTAAGAAGGGAATGGTCGCTACGATTACGCTCAATCGGCCAAAACAACTGAATGCTCTGAATGTCTTTGTATGCGACGAATTGATGGATGCCATCAATCAATGCAAGTGGGATAAGGGGATAAGGTCTGTTGTGCTTACGGGAGTTGGCAAGGCCTTTTGCTCGGGCGGTGATGTGAAAGAAATGAGAGATTTTTGTTCACAATATCCCAACGAGAGCCCGGGCAAGATTGTTGGAGAATTGGTTTCAGCGGTTAATTTTGTCCTTTTGGCCATTCGAAAGCTTGAAAAACCCGTCATTGGGGCAATAAAAGGTCCCTGCAGTGGAGGGGGGGCGGGGCTTGCACTGGCCTGTGATATCCTTATTGCAGCCGAAGATTCCAAGATTCATGTGCCGAATGTCCTTATAGGCCTGGTTCCCGACGGAGGAAACAGTTTTTTCCTGACCCAGAAATTGGGGCGCTATAGAGCAGCCGAATTATATTTTACCGCAGAACCTCTTGATGCCTCTGAGGCACTTCGGTTGGGGCTTCTTAACCGGGTTGTACCTGAAACGGACCTTCTGCGTGAAGCTGAGGAACTGGCACTGAAGTTGGCAAGTCGTCCCGCCCCGGCAATGGCTTTGGCCAAACGGATGCTTGATTTGGCCGCTTACAATAACCTGGAAACGCAGTTAGAGGTAGAAAAGAAGGCAGTCATAAGCTGTGGAGACACAAAGGAATTTAAAGAAGGCATCACGGCCTTTTTTGAAAAAAGAAATCCCGATTTTGTAAAGCTTTGATGAATTGGTTTTCAAAGCCTGGAGGATATATGGAATATAAGACTCTTCAATTTAATAAAAATGAATTTGTGGC